>CAXEKM010000660.1:0-7553 GCA_963996645.1 uncultured Marinoscillum sp. | reverse complement strand
GGTCTTGCTTTTGGAAATTTTACCATGGCTTATCACATCACTTGCTACATTCTCGATAGCCATCGATTCACCTTTGTAGGAGTGCTGGAAAGACCATTTACCAAGTTTTCTGTCAACAACAGTGTTTTGCCGTTGATAGCCCTGGTTGTATATGTGGTCCTGATTATTCGATTTCAGGTTGATAATGAGTTCTCCTCGTGGTACAATGTGATACTAAACATATTTGGATTGTTATTGGGGATCACAGGCATGCTGGCCATCTTTTATGTTTATTTCAAATTTACCAATAAAGATATCTTCAAATTTCTGGCAGGAAGCGTAGATAAGCGATTGCGAAAAGCGAAGCTTAGCCGAGAGCGTATGATGAATAAGCTGCAGGAGACTCGGCAAAAGCGCTATGAAGTGCATACCTATCTGGATACTAAGCTACGGGTCCGTTCTTGTAAGAATCTTCAGGATTTCTACGATAAGTCAGCGGTACTTAAGGTGTTTGATCAGAACCACTTCAACTCAGTGATCATTGAAATAGCCGTTATTGTCCTGATTTTGTTTTTGGGGACATTCATGGATAATCCCTATTTCCAGATTCCTGCTGCAGCTAGCTCATTGCTCATGTTTTCCGTTGTAGTGATGTTGGTTGGGGCATTCTCCTACTGGTTGAGAGGATGGGGAGTTGCCTTTGTGTTTGGCATGTTTCTGCTGGTCAATATGTTTGTGAAATGGGGTGTGATTCAAGGTGAATTTCACGCACGTGGATTGACTTACAATGCTGATCAGGTGAGTTATACATTGGATAAGCTTAAGTCCTTGAATGATCATCACAGCTATACACGTGATAGTTTGGCAATGATTGGTACACTTGAAAAATGGAAAGCAAAACAATCGGATTCTCTACCAAATGTGATCTTTCTCTGTGTAAGTGGAGGAGGACAGAGAGCTGCACTTTGGACAGTGAATGCCCTGCAAAAGGCGGATAGTGTGGTCGGTGGGGATTTGATGGATAAAGTGGCCATGATTTCAGGGGCCTCTGGAGGCATGATCGGTGCAGCTTATTACAGAGAGCTTGTCTATCAGCAATCAATGGGTCAGCAAGTCCCGACAAATAGTGAGCAATTGCGAAGAATAGGTCAGGATAATCTAAATGCAGTTATTTTTTCCTTACTAGTAAATGACGCATTTTTTAGAGTGCGTAGATATCGTTACGCCGGTCAGAAGTATGTGAAAGATCGTGGTTATGTCTTCGAAGAGAATCTAAATAAAAACCTGGGAGGGGTGTTGGGCAAGCGCTTGGTTGATTATGCTGAACCTGAAAAAAATGCAAAAATTCCTATGATGCTGATGTCTCCTGTTATATCCAATGATGGTAGAAGTCTTTACTTATCTACCATGGGAATGAGCTTTATGAATGTGAAAGAGTGGAAAGACCAGTTTGGTGAAGGTAAAATTCGAGGTGTTGGATTTAACGAACTTTTTAAAGATCAAGGAGCAGATAGCTTAAGTTTCTTAACTGCTCTGCGTATGTCTGCGTCTTTTCCTTACATCACTCCAACAGTGAACTTGCCAAGTGAGCCATCCATCGAGATAATGGATGCGGGAATTGCGGATAACTTCGGAATAGGGGATGCAGTGCGATTTGTTCATGTCTTTAGAGAGTGGTTCAATCAAAATACTTCAGGGATTACATTTCTGATAGTGCGTGATACACGAAAAAATGCACCAATAGAGCCTAAATCCGGAGCATCCATGGTGCAGAAATTAACCTACCCGATAGCGAGTGTTTACAATAATTTGGGCAATATTCAGGATATCAATAATGATATTTTAATGGATGGAATGGTAGATTGGTTGGATATTCCAATGGAATCAGTGGAGTTGGAATACAACACTTACACGAATATTGATGAAGAGTATTTACTGGCAGCCAAAGAAACAGAGAGGAAGCAATTGGAGCGTGCTTCTTTGAGCTGGCATCTGACCACCAAAGAGAAGCAAAATGTGATCAATAATATTCAATTGCCTAATAATCGAAAGGCGCTTGAGAAGTTAAAATCAATTATGGACCATCCGTAAAAATACTGAGTGGAAATTCCGGTATTTTACAGAGATTGATGATGTGGAAAGCCAGTTAATATTGTAACTGGTGATTAAGACTTGGTTCATAAGTTTTAAACGATTAAAAAAATAACGGAGAGTTTGTTGGCGCAACTCTCCGTTTTCTTTTTTACTGCTTTATGAAATAGACAATGGATATAGATTCATTGTACCTCAGGTCTGAAGCTTCAAAGTTTGATATTTCCACATCTGCTGATTTCATCAGGGTATTCATAGCTCTTGCTTCATACATTGGGCTAGGTCCTTGATTTACCGTTCCGTACTGTATTTCCTTCACTCCGCTAATCTCATATCCTGAAGCTGCTGCGATAATGTCTGCTTTAGATTTTGCATCTTTCACTGCCAATTTGACTAGCTCATTTTGAAGTGACTCTTTTTTGTCAGCGTCAAGTCCAAATGACAAATTGATTGATGGCTTGGAATTACTTTTAGTAGCTGTGTTCAATACCTCAAGGAGCTTCTTTTTGTCTTGAGGGAATGAAACCACTATATTTTGTCTAGCTACGAAACCCGTGTCTTTCCATACATTTCTAACATAAACTCTTGATGGTTCTATGCTGAAGTTTGACGTAACAATGTCTTTATCCTCAAAACCTATTTTCTTAAGCTCTTTTGAAAGTTGCTCAATACGCTCAATCATGTCTTTAACAGCATCCGGATAGCTATAACTGTTGGATTCAATCCCAAGGTTGATCGTTGTTGTAGTAGGTTTAACTGCAATGGAAGCATTTCCCATCACACTAATGGTTCCCTGTGTAGTTTCGGGTGTCTGTGCGCTGGTTGCAAATGCAAGAAAACTGAATAATATGCTTAATGATAATAATCTCATGAGTTATGATTTATTTGTTTCTCTACTAGAACCAAAGATGGTGCCAGTAGTTGGAAAATTAATTGCACAATGGCCGAAATTCTTCAGTTGCATCATTGGCATACGTTCGGAAGTATCGATATCCGTTTAGAAGAAGTTTTCCTTCACTCATGCTTAAATCATAACTGTAAACCTCACCATTGTAGAAGGTGAGTTTTAAAACAGGAGTATCAGCAGATCTACCTGGCTCAAGTTGCCAGGTTCCACCTCCACGTTGCTGACTATAAGCGCCGGCATATTGGCCAAAGGAGTTGACGTCATCATCTTTATAATTGAAGAAACCTTCACCACACAGGTCAATAGTTGTTTTTTGACTGTAGCCACCACCGCCATAAGTATTGCTTGAATATGAACTCATGTAGGTGAGTCGTACATTCTGCAGCATTTCATTCCATTGGTCAGCTGGTTGAGGTTTGATAATCTTGGTGAATTTTACTGAATTGGCGATTTCTTTTACCACCGAAATGTGTGTTTCACTAAATAGTTCTTCAGTAGAGGCCCCTAGTATAACTATACCACCAGAATTAGGAGACAACAAACCAATGGCATAGGCTTTTGCAGGAGTCCATTCCATAGTGCCGGCGTACTCACAAGCAACGCCATTGGTTTTGAAGGAGGTAGGGCTAGAGGTAGCTTTTAAATTGGTACCATTGTCATCTGCTAATCCAATTTGAGCTTCTTTGATTAATGTTGCCAGATCATTCGCTTCATGGGTGGAAATGATCACAAACCCTGGAATTGTTTCGTGTGCTATGAGGTAGCCATCGCCATATTCCTGACCTACCCATCCATTTGGTATACTAAAAGAAAGACCTAAAGAAGGATACTCAACTGGCTGTTGGGCATAGAGAGTCCATGAAACAATGAATATTGTACAAAGGGAGACATACTTTTTCATGTAAATTCAGGTAGCGTTCCTGAAATTTACTGATTATTCTGTTTCTTGAACTAACTCCCAGTTTAGGAAGTAGCTGATTGGGCTTCTAGGGTCGGGTGTGCTGAGCATTTCTGAAAAATGCCCAGAAGAGTCATCGATCTTCAGGTGAAAAGTACCTAAATGATCATTTTTACTTGTTAAGTCATATTCCCAAAGTTCTAGTTTTAGCCAGCCTTTGCCATTGACTTTCATTTTCATTCCAATAGGTAAGGTATCATCCACGTCTATTTTCATGAATTTTTGATCCTTTGGCCATACCTTCTTCCCTTTATAGATGATGTAGATTTCATCCATATCGGTTTCCTGGGGATGTTCACAAATAATAGAATGGATCAAGATTGTGGGCATACGAATTAGGTTTGGTGGAATAGTAGCTCCTTTCTCGGGGAAAAGCTAGATATATTTTTGAATTTGTCTAAGCGAGTTTCGATGAAACTACATTCAAAGGCTACCATTTTGCCATTTTTATAACATTCCGATTTGCTGATTTGGTAAAAAGATTCTCTAAATGGAAAATGAAGATTGCGTTTTTAGTCATTCAAAGCACTTTTTGGTGGTTGGAACAGTATTGGCATAGTTCTCATCAAACAAAAATTAAAGAAATGAAAAAACTCGTAATACTTACAACAGCCTTCGTACTTTCACTTGTAGCATTTAACACAAGTGCACAAAACGGTAAAATCAATTTTGGACTTAATGCTTCTACAGCGCATCCACTGGGTGATAATAAAGATATGCTGAACTCTGGATGGGGTTTTGATGGATCAATAGACTACTATTTCGGTCAGCATTTTGACATGGGAATTGAGTCTGGTCTTAGGTCGATGAGCTACAAATCGGAAGGTATGAGCGATGAAAACCTTTCTGTAGTACCAGTACTTTTGACTTTGGGACTTCACAACGACCTTGGAGAAATGGTTGACCTATATGGTGAACTTGGAGGAGGTTCCTATTTTATGACTTCTTCTGTCAATTCTGAAACTGAAAACTATGGTGGTTTATCACCAAGAGTTGGACTGGCAATAGATTTATCCAATGATTGGTTCCTTGATACCTCGTTTGATTACACGCATATATTTAGCGAGGGAACCGATATGAATTGGGTAGGAGTGAAGTTTGGACTGCTTTACACGATTAATTAATAAAAAATAAATCCAATTGATTAACACCTTTCGTAGATCTAATATAAGCTTTGAAAGAGGTTCTTAATTGAACTCTGACAGAAATGATATTAGTATGTTTAGGTGATAATTGGAAAGCCTTCGCACGTTGTGTGAAGGCTTTTTTTATGAATTATTTACAATCTAGAATTGGTGATTGTAATTTCTATTTCACCTTTTAGTGGAGTCGGTGGTTTTGGAAGATTTTCTGCATTGGCTGTGAATACAGCTAATCCAATTAATGCCACTAGGATTAATAATACCAGCAAAAAGCGATTGGTTCTCTGTACTCTGCGCTTATGGATAAACTCTTTCTCAAAAGCTCCAAAGTTTTTGTGCGGATTGGAGCCATGCCTATTGAAGAGCTTTCTCCTCGTACGGTAATCATATCTCGACATACTCCTCCAGGTTTGTTCTCATTCTACTTAATAGTCGGTACAGTTTCATTTTTACTGCACTTAGCTTCATATCCATGATGAGCGCAATCTCATCAAAAGTTAACTCTTCGAAATATTTAAGTTCAATTAACTGAATCTCTTGTTCATTTAAACGGTCTAGAACCTCGGTGAGTTTATTGGCTTCCAATAGTTTCGACCATCTGTTGCCTAGCTCATCAGAACTTTCGATAACATCTTCTTCAATCACATAAACAGGTTTTTTATCTCTGAAATGTTTTCTGAGTTCATTGGAGGCTATTTGATAAAACCATGGAGCTATCGACTTGCCGCGCCACTCATATTTCTTGATGTTGGAAAGCGCCTTGTAAAAAGTCTGACTGCATAAATCTGCCGCTAGCATGTCATCATCCGTTCGTCGAAGTAAGAATCGGAATATCAGGTCATAGTATTTGTTGTACAATGGTTCAAAGCCTTTGATGTCCGTTTTGGATTGCTCTATCCAAATCCGCTCCTCTTCGATATGTTGGTCTAGACGATGATTCATCTTGCACACTTATAATCCAAGAACGACCAATAGTCACAATAAATTTTACAACTCAGTTGTGACTTCTATGAAATGCTGGATTGTATAGATAAAAGCAAGGCTATGAAACTTAAAAAACGAGAAGTTCAGGAAATCAACACAGGCTCAATGGCAGACATTGCTTTCCTTTTGTTGATCTTTTTTCTAGTGTCTACGACCATTCTTCAAGAGAAGGGGGTATCCTTAAAGTTGCCGCCAGAGCCAGAGGATCAGGAGATCGCGGAGATTCACGATCGCAATATGTATAAGATTCTTGTCAACTCAAGCAATCAGTATTTGATCGAAGATCAAAGACGAGACAATTTGATTGGCCTTAGAGAAGAGGTGAAAGCGTTTGTTATGAACAACAGTATTGACCCAACTTTATCAGTATCTCCAGAAAAAGCCACAATTTCTATCAAGACAAGCAGGGGGACAGATTATAAATATTTCATCGCGGTACTGGATGAAGTCAAAGAGGCTTATTATGAAATCTATGGAGCGAGAGTAGGCATGTCATCTGAAGACTATAGGGCTCTAGATTTAGATAAGCCTGTTGAGCGTGATCTCATCAGTAGAGGAAAAGACGGAATCCCGATGAATATCTCTATAGCTCAACCAGAAAAAACACTTTAAATACCAAAGATCATGATACGTAAAAAGACTCGTGCAAAAGCAGAAATCTCGACAGCATCGCTTCCAGATATTGTATTCTTATTATTGTTCTTTTTTATGGTAAGTGCTACCATAAAACCAATGAATGATCAAGTGAAATTGACCACACCGAAAGCGCAAGCGATGACGAAGATCAATCGGAAGGAGCTTATTCGTGAAATTATTATAGGTAAGCCGATCAATCGAGAAGTTGGTGATCAGGAGGTGATCTCGGTAGATAATCGAGTGATTAAAAAGGAACAGCTTACACAATGGGTGATGGAACAAAAAGAAACTCTTCCTGAAAATCTTAAAGATCAAATGATCATCGTGATCAAAGCTGATGAATATGTAAAAATGGGCTTAGTAGATGATGTTCAGGAAGAGCTTAAAAAGGCTAATGCCAGAAAAGTGGTGTATCGAACAACTCCTAAGCTATAGATTCAGCGTATGCCTTGTATGAGTTGAGGATAGCTTGCCATCCGCCCTGCTGCATATCATGTGGGTTGCTGTCCTCTGGCTCAAAATCTGATTTGATCAGAACTCCATTGCCGGTGGATTCAAAAGTCACACTAACTGTTCTTCCGTCTTCCAGTGTGTATTCAATTAATTTATAAGGTTCTACAGTATCATACACTCCACCAAACTCGAAACTAAAACTTCCGTCTTTGGCAGCCATAGTAGAAGAAAATTTGCCTCCAACTTTTAGGTCATTAGTAGCCGCTGGACAATGCCAATCTGGTGATGCCTGATTCCACTGTGTAATATGTTCTGGGGCTGTCCAGATTTCCCACGCTTTTTCTACCGGTATCGCGATTTCTGCTTCGATATGGAGTGTCGTTTTGTTGTTCATTGTTGTTTG
>CAXEKM010000659.1:0-5009 GCA_963996645.1 uncultured Marinoscillum sp. | reverse complement strand
TATGCCCAATTAATAGAAGCTGCTAATGCTCAATTAGATTACCCAGGTACATTGAGGGTTGAGATTTCAGACAATCCTATTGTTTCCATTAGAAAATATGAATCTGGATTTTTTGCTTCTCCTGCCTCTGATGAGGTGAAAATCAATCGATATACCGGTGAGGTGGTTGATAAAAACATATTTGGTGACAAGCCATTTAATGAGCGGGTGGCAAGTTCCATTAAAGCTCTTCATGTGGGAGATGTATTTGGGACCTTCTCCAAGATCATTTATTTCGTTTCTTGTTTGATAGCTACAAGTCTTCCGGTTACTGGGACCATTATCTGGATTAATAAACTTCGCAAAAAGAAAAAGCGATCTAAAAAGCTGGTAGCTGCTTAACTTTAGGATAAGTCATTCAATTGACACTTTCTTTATAATTTGAGGTATCATGTAAACCTAATTCGCATGATAGGGTATACTAGTGCTTTATAATATATAGAATATGGATCCTTTTGAGTATTTCATTGTATTGCAATCGCTGATTTTGGGTTTAGGAATTGCTCAGTTACTTACAGGAGCTGCAGATGCTATTTCAAACCTCAGGAATGTGAAGTTAGGGTTTGCTCACACCTTGATGGTGCTTATTGTTTTTTTGATGCATTTTCAGGAGTGGTGGTACAGTTATGAATATACGCATGAGATTGAGGAGTGGACATCTCCTCTGGTGATGTTTTTGCTGGTCTATCCCATATTGTTATACCTTCTAGCGCGTATGTTGTTTCCAACAGGTTTGAGAAGCCATGAGAATGATCTGGAAGAATATTATTTTGATCAGTGGAAGCCGCTCTTTTTGGTCATGTTTGCCATTGTGGTGATGAGTTATTTGCAGAACGTCTTTATTTCTGGTTGGGCTCCTTCATCTCAGATTCCTCAATACGCGATGATTATTGTGCTTTTTGCTTTTTTAGGGCTTGATGTGAAGAGGAAACTAGCTCATAATATATTGATGACCTTGATTTTTCTTGCCTGGTTAGCGGCTGGTATATTAGATCCTACTGTAATCAAATAAAAAAAAGGCTCCGATTCGGAGCCTTCTATATATTGAGATAGTTTCAGTACTAATTGATTGATCCCATGACGCGTTTCATGAATCCATTGAGTGCATCTTTTTGTGGAGTTCCATTTTTTACTTCTTTGTGAACTTCCAAAGCACCGTACATATTAGAAAGTAGTTCGCCAATCACATCCAGTTCTTCATCTTTGATGCCTTTGGCTTCTGACATATGCTCTAAAAATTCAATGGTTTCTACTACCCAATCCTCATCATTCTGATCTACGAAATCAATGATGTGTTTAATTATTGGTAACCTCATTCAAGATATTGGTTATGGTTTCTACTTTGTTTCCTGCAGCTTGAGATACTAACGACCCGTTTTTAAATCCGGCAAATGTTGGAAGATTGCTTACGTCAGCTAGTTTTCTTGAGTTTGGAAGTTTTTCAGCGTCTACATAGACAAAAACAACTCCTTCATTCTCTCCAGCCATTCTTTTGAACTTAGGTTTGGTTACTCGGCAGTTGCCACACCAGGTAGCGCCGTATTGTACCATTACTTGTTCGTTGCTATTTATGATTTCGCTTAAGTTGTCTTCTGCTAATTCTATCATGTCTTTTTATCTTTTATTCTTAATTGATTGATGTCTTATGCAAAAGTGCTAATAGTTGGATTTATTAAATTTATTAGTTGATAACATTAATTTATTAATCTGTCATCGAACTTTCTCTGACGATCAATTCGCTTTTGAGTACGAATGTTTCAGTGATGGTTTGTTCTGGGTTATCTATCTGTCTTATAAGGAGTTCTGCAGCTTTAAGCCCCATCTCATATCCTGGCTGGGACATGGTACTTAGTGAAGGTTCGTACAATGATCCAATGGACCAATTGCTGAATCCCACAACAAGTAGGTCTTCCGGAAGCTTTAGTCCGGCTTTTTTTGCGTTCTTCATTGCGCCAATAGCAAGCATGTCAGTCGCGGCAAATAAACCATCTATCTCTTTTGAGTTAATTAAAGATTCACTCTTTTGACGGCCTTCCTCGTAATCACCAGAATCACAATGGATGATCCAGTCATCTTTAGTGTTTAGATTGGCTTCACTTAATGCTTTGTTGTAACCGGCTAGTCGATCTCTATTAATAAGTAGGTTAATAGGTCCGCCAACATAGGCTATGCTGCTGCATCCTTGTTGGATGAGGTGTTTGGTTGCTTGATATCCTGCATCAAAATCATCTAATACAACTTTCGGAGCTTCTATTTCATCACAAATACAATCGAAAAACACAAGCGGAATACTTCTGTCAACAAATTCTTTGAAGTGTTCGTAATCCTTGGTTTCCTTGGATATACATGCCATCAAGCCGTCTACACGTCCATTAATCAAAGCTTTAGTGTCCAGTACTTCTCTATCGTAGGATTCGTGAGAAGAGCTGATGATTACATTATAACCATTAGCATAGGCGTGATCTTCTATTCCTCTTATGACCATAGAGAAGAACTCATGTACTAATTGAGGAATAATAATGCCCAAAGTCTTCGTTTTGTTGCTTCTTAAACTAAGAGCGGTGAAGTGTGGTCGATAGTTTTGTTTTTTTGCCAGCTCTTTGACAGCTATGCGTGTTTCAAGTTTTACAAGAGGGTTGTCCGCTAGAGCCCTAGATACAGTGGATACTGACACATTAAGTTCTCGGGCAATGTCTTTAATGGTAACAGGTCCTTTTTTCATGTTGAAGGCAAGATAGTCAACTATCGATTGAGGTGGGTTTTTAGGGTAGAGTTTTTTGAAAATCCGGCGCTTGTGAAAAATGCGCCAAAATGCCATTTAGGCTTCTTAGAAAAGTCATAATTTATGACATCAGAAAAATACCTACGGTTGCAAACGTTTGTAATTATACAATTATTAAAAACATGTACTTTTTATTGTAATTCTTTTTTAAAATTCTGTTAATTTAGTTTTATTGGCCTTTGAAATATGAAGTATTTCATTAGCAACTTTAGTTAATAGTAAAGTTTAGAAACAAATTGTAATAGTATGAAGAAGTATTTACTCTTAGGATTATCGCTAATCCTGGGTGCATCGTTATGGGCTCAGGAGCGGACGATAACAGGAACAGTAACGGATGCCGAGACAGGAGAATCTGTCCCAGGAGCCAATGTTGTTGTTAAAGGAACAACAAACGGAACAATCACAGACTTTGATGGAAAGTACCAAATTTCAGTGGGATCAGACGCAGTTCTAGTCTTCACTTTCGTTGGTTATTCTCCTTCTGAAGTAGAGGTTGGTAACAGAAGTGTAGTGAATGTAGGTCTTGACTTAGATGTTGAGGAACTTGCAGAGGTAGTAGTAGTAGGATATGGATCTCAGCAGAAAAAAGAGATTACATCTTCTGTTGTTGCTTTGGATGAAAAAGAATTCAACAAAGGTAACATCAACGACCCTACACAATTATTACAAGGTAAAGTACCAGGTCTTTCAGTTTACAACAAAGGTGGTGACCCTAACTCAACGTCAACAATTCGTTTGAGAGGTATCTCTACAGTAGGTGCTAACACGGAGCCTCTAGTTGTAATCGATGGAGTAATTGGTGCATCACTTCAAAACGTTGACCCGAATGATATCGAGTCTATTAACGTATTGAAAGATGGATCTGCTGCCGCGATCTACGGTTCTCGTGGTTCATCAGGGGTTATCCTTGTAACAACTAAAAAAGGTAAAAGAGGTGGGGGAGTAACTGCTAACTATAATGGTTACGTGGCAGCTGCTACTATCTTAAATGAGCAGCCAGTAATGTCAGCAGATGAATACCTTGCTGCTGGTGGTAACAATCTTGGATCACAAACTGATTGGCAAGATGAAGTTACTAGAACAGGCGTTTCCAACGTACACAACATTGCTATTTCTGGTGGAGCTGAGAATACTACATTTAGACTTTCTACTAACTTCAGAGATATCAATGGTATTCTTGACAAATCAGGATTTGATCAAATAAATGCAAGAGCAAACATTAGTCACTATGCATTGAACGATAAGTTGAAAATTAACTTCAACATGTCATTGACAAATAGAAAGAGTAACTACTCTTTTAATGAAGCATTGAGATATGCAGCACTTTACAACCCAACTGCACCAGTTTATTTTGATAACGGTGAGTTCTTCCAGGCTGTGTTGTTCGATAATTTCAACCCGAAGGCTATACTTGAGCAAAACATCAATGATGGTAAAAAGAAGGAGTTGAACTTCAATATTATGGCAGAGTACAGCATCACTGATGCTTTGTCTTTCACAGTGAACTATGGTCAACAGTATGACAATACATTGAACGGTGAGTTCTATCCAAGTACATCATTCTTTAGAGGTTTGAACAGAACAGGTTTGGCCAGAAGATATACTGAAGATGGTCGTTTCTCATTGGTTGAAGGTTATGGTACTTACTCTGCTAAATTCTCTAGTGTAGATATGACAGTTTCTGCTGGTTATTCTTATCAGGAGAGCTTTAGAGAAGGTCTTCTTTTGGAATTAGGTAATTTCCCAACAGATGATTTAGGATACTATGGTATCGACTTGTCAGGTAACAGGGTCTTAGGGCTTGCATCGAACGTGAATGTGGATAGCTGGGCTACTCCTGATGAAAAAATCATTGCGTTCTTCGGTAGAGCAAACTTTACGATTGATGATGCTATTTTCTTGAATGCATCAGTAAGAAGAGAAGGTTCTACAAAATTAGGAGTTGACAATCAGTGGGGTGTATTCCCGGCATTAGGTGCTGGTGTTGACCTTAACAAATATTTGTCATTGACTGGTGTTGACATCTTGAAATTAAGAGTAGGATATGGTGTGACAGGTTCATTGCCTCCAGCATCTGGATATTCAAAGCAAGGCGTTGGTTATGGATTTAACGAAGGTGGAGCTTTCTCTGTAACAAGAGATGCAAACCCAGACTTGAAATGGGAAGAGAAAACAGAAATTAACCTTG
>CAXEKM010000658.1:0-4739 GCA_963996645.1 uncultured Marinoscillum sp. | reverse complement strand
TCAATAAAAATATTAGAAAAAATACCGCAGAGGGTAGGTAACACATTAGAGCCAGACCGAGGTAAAACCCGCTATAAAGGAATAGCTCATCGGTAATGACATTATCAATTCTTCTAAATACATGATTAAGCGCCATGATAATAAATGTCACCGAAATTAATTGCGGGCTCAAAGCAAAGAAGTCCATAGTAGCGGACATGCAAATCACATAAATGAATGCAGGCAAGTAATTATTCTCGGCATATGCCTTGTTCCTAATCAACAAGCCATTGAGCATCCCTGCCTGAATAGTAATCAGTAGTGTACTGAAAACAACATGGACCCATCGGCTTCTGCCAAAGATCATGTCCAACCATTTGTAGAAGAATACTGCAACTGGACCTGTATAATCATACAAGTCACGGTACATGGTAAAACCATCTCCCAATCTCTGACCTATCAACAACCATTTCAATTCAGGAATAGACAATGGCAATCCTATCATTGCCCACGTAATGCGTATGATCACGAGTATGAGAAAAACAAAAATGATCCTATATGGGTCGTTTATTCGAAAAAACTGGAGCAAAGTGTAATGTCTTCTGGTCTTGAACGTTCGAAATTAACAAATTAAATTGATGGTAGGTGAGCCAAAAACCGTGATATTTGCAGAATGACACAGAGTAAGAGACAAGTAAAGTTCGGCCGTCAGATTCAGAAGGACCTTGGTGACATCTTTCAAAAGGACCCAAGACACTATTTTGGTCACAGTTTGGTGACAATTACTGGTGTAGAAATGTCTCCAGATTTGAGCTTTGCCAAAGTTTTTCTAAGTGTCTTTCCTATCAAAGATGCAGAGGAAGTGTTCTTCAAATTAGACGAAAAGAAAAGCGAAGTAAGAAAGCATCTTGGCAACAAAATAGGCAAACAAGTTCGTATCGTCCCAGAAATAGCCTTTTTCCACGACAACACGGAAGAAGAAGCTTCGAAAATGGATCAGCTTATTGATAGCCTGAATATTCCAAAAGCAGACGAAAACGACGAAGAAGAAGAGTGAATCTTTCCTACTTCATAGCTAGAAGGTATTTCCTTTCAAAGAAAAAGAAAAGCTTCATCAACATCATATCGATCATATCGATGTTGGTAGTAGCTATTGGTACCATGGCACTTGTCATTGTACTTTCAGTTTTCAATGGAATGGAGGATCTTTTGCGTGGACTTTATGGGAGTGTAGATTCGAATCTCGTGGTGAAGCCAGTCGAAGGAAAGAGTTTCGAATATACCGAAGACATCAAGAAATCAATCGCAGCCTTTGAAGATGTCACCTATATCACTGATGTATTGGAAGACAATGCATTGATCAAATACAACAATGCCCAGCGTGTAGCTAATGTAAAAGGCATTTCAGAAAACTTTATTGAAGAAGGTCGACTGGATAACCATCTCGCTTTTGGTGATCTGAAGCTGAAAGAAGGAGATGTCAATTATGCGATTGTAGGAAGTGGTGTACGATATGATCTTTCTATCAATCCAAAAAATGACTTCTACACTATTCAAATGGTCTTTCCCGATGAAATAAAACCAGGAATGACCAACATCGATAAGATGTATCGATTGAAAAACATTTTACCTGCCGGAGTATTCGCGATTGAAAAATCCTATGATGACAACCTGGTTTTTGTTCCTGTAGATTTTGCGGAAGAGTTATTCAATAAAAAAGGTAGAAGAACAAGCCTTGAGATACAATTAAGCGAAAATGCTAATGTCAATACGCTCAAGCAAGAAATTCAAAATACTGTTGGAAGTGAGTTTGTTGTTCTTACCAATGATGAAGTCCATGGAGGTCTTTACAAGGTGTTGTCATATGAGAAGTTTTTTGTGTTTTTAGCTTTTTCAGTAATTATCGGTATTGCCTCCATCAATATTTTCTTTTCACTTAGCATGTTAGCAATTGATAAAAAGAAAGATGTGGCGATATTGACAGCACAGGGAGCGAGCAGAAGTTTGGTAAGAAACATATTCCTTTTCGAAGGGTGCATCGTGGCATTTACAGGGGCATTTACAGGATTGGCTTTAGGCTTACTCATAAGTTACGTCCAACAAGAGTTTGGTCTTATCGGAATGGGAATGGAAACCGCAATAATGAATGCCTATCCCGTAAAAATCGAATGGTTAGATATTTTTTTCACAATCCTCTGTATTGTCTTTATCACTTTGGTTACGGCTATACAGCCAGCCATCAATGCCTCTAAAAACATTGCGCTCAACGAGTTGCAGTAATTGTTTTACAGATAACGCATTTTAACCCAAAAATTCTAACCAATCTCTAACTTAGAAATTGGTGCTTTTTAGCTCGATTTTTATTAGCTTCGAAATTTGCCTAGCATTAAAAAGTATGAAAGTTTCTCCGGATCAGCCCTTTCAAATAGTCTACTCTCTTTTTGAGCACGAATACCTTGGATTCTTGTTTGAATCGTTCGTTATTCAGCTTAATGAGAAAGGTAATCTTACCTTTTCGCATCAGAATATCTCTGCCCAAAATGCAGATGAGTTTGACTCTGGTCTTGATGCCAATGATTATGAGCTGATCAAAACGATGGATGAAATGCAGCAAAAGGCTGTTTTCAACCATTTCCACAAGAAGAAACTTAAAATGGATGAGTTCTTCTTAAAAGTATTCGACAAGAAAGCCGGAGACAAACTCCTTCAAGAAGAAATAGATCGATACCTGGAGCGCAGAAGAGCTAAAGTTCTATCCTTAATGGCAGGCAAAGAGCTCTATGAAATGGGTAAAGATGGTGAACCCGCGTGGAAGAAAATCAATATCTCTGAAGAGAAGGCGACCATTTTATTTCATTTCAGAAGAAATGATGAAAACACACATTATTTCCCAACGATCAAATTGAATGGAGAAAAGGTAGATTTCTATCAAAACAACAGTCTATTGTTGTGCAAAGAACCGGCCTGGCTCGTGGTAAATGATACTTTGTTCACTTTTGAAAAGGAAGTGAATGGCAAGAAAATCAAACCATTCTTCAATAAGAAGTTCATCCTTATTCCTAAAAACGTAGAAGAAACCTACTACAAAAAATTCGTTGCTCCTTTGATTGCATCATTTGATGTCTATGCCAAAGGATTTGAAATAAAGTCAGAAGCACTAACGCCTACTCCTGTACTTACTTTTTCAGAGTTAGCAACAGCTGCCCAAACTACAGGCTCCCTTTTTGACAATAACAATAATGAAAACGGAGAGGAGTCTGTTAATAAAATCTTATTTGAGCTTAGCTTCAAATACGGAACCTATTCTTATAAAGCAGATAAACTAAAGCAGGTAAGTGTCTCTATTGAAAAACATAATGATGATTATATCTTCCATAGAATCAAACGAGACTCTGCTCAGGAAAAAGACTTTATCGAAACATTGAGCAAAACAGGACTTCAATTGAAGAGTTCTAGATCAACGCTGAACAAGACGAACGCCATCTCCTGGCTCAATGAAAACTTGTCTGAGCTTCGATCTAGAGGATTTGAGATAAACCAGCAGGATGAATCGGTTAAAAAATATTTCCTGGGCAATACGAGTATCGACCTGGAAATTTCAGAAGGCATTGACTGGTTTGATATCAAGGCGATTATCAAGTTTGGAGACTATGAAATTCCTTTTTCTGAAATCAGAAAACACATACTTCACAAACAAAGAGAGTTTAAACTTCCAAGTGGTGAGTATGCGGTGATTCCAGACAGGTGGGTAGATGAATACAGCGACCTATTTGCATTTGCACATCAGGGTGATGACAAACTCACACTGAATAAAATGCACGTCTCTTTGGTTAAAGACCTAAAAGACAACAACAACGCCAAGGTGGCAATGACCAGAAAGCTTGAAAAGCTCATGGACTTTGACACCATAGAAGATGTGACTTTGCCTGCCAAATTCAAAGGTGAATTAAGACCTTATCAGCAAGCCGGATTTAACTGGCTGCATTTCCTCAATGAATATGCTTTTGGGGGCTGTTTGGCAGATGATATGGGTCTTGGTAAAACTGTTCAGACGCTTACTCTTTTACAAAGTGAGAAAGAAAAGGACAATGGATCTACCAGTCTTTTGATCATGCCAACATCCCTTATTTATAACTGGGAGATGGAGGCTAGCAAGTTCACGCCAAACTTGAAAATTTTAAATTATACCGGTACGAATAGAGACAAGGACCCTGAAAAGTTCGCTCGATACGATATTGTTATCACTAGTTATGGTATCGTAAGAATTGACTCTGAGATTCTTAGTCAGTTCTATTTTAACTACATTATTTTGGATGAATCTCAGGCTATTAAAAACCCTGATTCGATCATTTCCAAATCCGTTCGTGAACTGAAGTCTAGAAGAAAACTCATCCTGACTGGTACCCCAATTGAAAATAGTACACTGGACCTTTGGTCTCAAATGTCCTTCGTAAATCCTGGACTATTAGGCAGTCAGAAATTCTTTAAAACGGAATATCAGATTCCAATAGAAAAGAAAAGAGACGAAAACAGAACAAAGAAACTGAATGCCTTAATTAAGCCATTCATACTAAGAAGGGAAAAAACTCAGGTTGCCAAAGATCTTCCAGAAAAAGTAGAGAATATACGCTACTGTGACTTATCTGATAAACAGCGCAAGTACTATGATCAGGAGAGAGATCAGTATAGAAATCAAATCCTGGACATGATCGAACATGATGGGATTCAAAAATCTCAGATGATCTTACTCCAGGGACTTA
>CAXEKM010000657.1:0-3451 GCA_963996645.1 uncultured Marinoscillum sp. | reverse complement strand
TCAGTCTCTTTTGCGCCGATACTTTTCTCCACAGTACCTGGGTGAGGACCATGAGGTAATCCTCCTGGATGTAGTGTAAATGATCCTCGATCTATACCTTTTCTGCTCATGAAGTTGCCTTCTACATAGTAAAGCACTTCATCACTGTCAATATTCGAGTGATTGTATGGTGCAGGAATTGCTTTAGGATGGTAGTCGAATAGCCTTGGTACAAATGAACAAATCACATAGCCATATGCCTGGAACGTCTGGTGGACTGGTGGTGGCTGATGGATTCGTCCAGTTATGGGTTCAAAGTCATGAATGGATAGCGCATAAGGATACAAGTAACCATCCCAACCCACTACATCAAATGGTGACTGATCGTATTCATACTGATGCAACATGTCACCCTTTTTGATTTGCATCAAGTAATGACCCCTTTCAGATTCGGTGACCAATTCAGATGGTGGTCGGATATCACGCTCGCAATATGGAGAATGCTCTAGTAGTTGGCCCAATTCATTTCGGTATCGCTTAACGGTCTCAACGGGTGCAGCGGATTCAATAATTAGTAATCTTAGGGGCCCTTCATCCCATTCAAACTTATAAATAGTTGTTCTGGGGATCACCACATAATCTCCTGATCGAACTTTGAGCTTTCCGAATTGAGAGATCAAATAACCGCTACCATCATGGATGAATACCACTTCATCAGCTTCAGCATTTTTGTAATAATAATCCATCTTTCTGCTCGATGGATTGCACAAAGCCATGCTGACATCTTTATTCTTAAGAAGCACTTTTCGTGCGCCGAGATAGTCTTCACCTGTTACTCCTACACCATTGGTATTCAAGTGCGTTTGTTTCAACCCATACCCCTCAGCGATTTTAGAACCGAATGGAACCGGATCATTGATTCCTTTGATTCGGGTAGGAGGGGTGATATGATACAGGTTTGAATAAATGCCTGAGAATCCCTTAGACGACACCAATTCTTCCGCATACAGACTGCCATCTGGTTGCCTAAATTGAGTATGTCGCTTGGGTGGGATTTCTCCAAGTCGATGATAATAGGTCATGTTGTTGTTTTGGGGTTAATTCTTTTCTGCCAATCTATTGGCTTCATCCATCAATGTCAAAGCTTTTTGGAAAATCTCGTTTTGCTCATTGAATACCGGGTAGAAACCTTCATTACTCCAGATATTCCTAGCGATAAATGCTTTTAGGTAAATCTTCATTAAATCTTTACTCTTATCAAGCTGTTTCGCATTGGGTTTAACATTGTTTTGTTCTCCAATTTGAGCTAATTCATCCAGCATCCCGTCAGACACTTTGAAATTATTGATAAACTGTTGTAAAGACATTTTTTCTAATTCCGAACGATGATTGTCAGCATATACCAGGCTGTATTCTGCCACAGAGTTTGTGTTGAACAAACGAGTCATGTAGCTAGAGTTTTCTGCAGTATCAAGTGGTACAAAATAGTCAGGCATGATGCCTCCACCTCCATATACTTCTCGGCCTTTGTCTGTTTTGAAAATCAGGCTGTCGTTGAATTTGATGCTGTCAGCTGAGTACATTTCACCACTGGCAAAACGTTCATAATATTCCATGTGATAGTCTTCCAAGGACCCATCGTATGGCTTTTGAATGCATCGGCCACTTGGTGTGTAATATCTGGAAATGGTCAATCGCATAGCAGATCCGTCATTCAACTGGATCGGCATTTGCACAAGTCCTTTACCAAATGATCTTCTTCCTACAATCAATGCTCTGTCATGATCTTGCAATGCACCCGATACAATCTCCGAAGCAGAAGCAGAACCTTCGTCTAGAAGAACGATTACTGGACCTTGCTCAAAATCCCCTTTTCTATCGGAGTAGTATTGAGAGTTATGGTTAGCGTCTTTTCCTTTAGTGTAAACGATCATCTGATTGTCTCCTAGTAGCTCATCGACCATTTTTACAGCAGGATCCATATAACCTCCTGGGTTTCCAGATAGGTCAAGAATTAGCTTTTGCATTCCTGCTTTTTTAAGTTTTGTAAGGGCGTCTTTGAACTCAGCATAAGTTGTCGCAGCGAATCGACTCACTTTGATGTAACCAATTTCATCATTGACCATGTAAGAAACATCCACTGAATATTGAGGAATCACATCACGCTCAATTGTGTAAGCGAGAAGTTCACTATTATTTTTTCTTTTGATCTCAATGGTGACCTCTGAGCCTTTTTCACCACGCAATGCTTTCACTACATCCTGATTGGTGATGCCAACTCCGGCTACGGTTTCTCCATCTACTGTGATGATTTGATCACCAGGCATGATGCCGAGTTTTTCTGAAGGCCCACCACTTAAAGGTGATACCACATGAATGGTGTCTTTGAAAATATTGAATTCAATACCGATTCCCTCGAAATTACCTTCCAATTGAGCTTGAGAGATTTTAAGATCTTCCGCAGGAATGTAAACAGAGTGAGGATCTAGTTTAGTGAGCATTTCCTCGATAGCTGTCTCTACCAACTCGTCTGTATTGACATCATCCACATAATCATTCTGAATATGTGAAATTACTTGTCTGAATTTGTAGATGCTTTGGTACAATCCTTCGGAATTGTTTCCACTTCCGTCAGCCATGTTGGCACCGATAAAAATTCCCAATGCAATAGCTGCACCGATAAATAATGGAAGCCTGATGGCGTTGTTTGTATTCTTGTTCTCGCTCACTTTGTCAACTTTAATTCCTAAAATTAGTCCCTTTGTAATCATTTGTTAACGAGATGGAGACTAAAATCGTTTCTATGTAAAATGAAGCTGGCCTTTTTGATTCATATTGGTATCTTTGAAGATAATGCGTGTATTTGATTTGACCATAAGATCTCTGGTAGATGAAAACTACGTCTATGCTCGTGCATTGAGCTATTTGGGCGTGGATTTTTATTTATATCCAGATCGTAAGTTAAGAGAATTGTGCGCAGAGCGTGGGTTGACCAAAAGTCAGGTATTAAATGCCTTCTATTTGTTTGATCGTTCACATCGGTTTTCTTTCCAGGAATTGAAGAAATATCCGCTGGAGATTGTGATCGAATACCTAAAACATACCCACCATTCATTTATCAAGGATCGTTTGCCGTACATCGCCCGTTTGGTGAATCAATACCCTGAACAAGATGATTTGAAACTGATATTTCCTGAATTTATTGAGGAGTTTATCAGTCACATCTATGAAGAGGAGGATCATGTATTTTCTTATATCAGTACATTGATTGATTATCAGAAAGGGAAGTATATCAATCCGCAGATGTTCCAAATGGAATATGGTTCGATTTCCCTAAAATCAATTCACAAAGAACATAAGGAAGAGGACGAACTTGCCGGAATCAGAGCATTAGTAGAAGATTACAATGTGAATGATCTGCATCGTCAGGTGATCTCTAAAGAAGTGAAAGCCTTTGATCGGGAAATGTGGT
>CAXEKM010000656.1:0-1972 GCA_963996645.1 uncultured Marinoscillum sp. | reverse complement strand
TTGGTCGGAACAAATCTCATTTCAGGTTTTGGATTTCACCAAACATGGTTAATTACTGGATTCTTTGGCGTTTTTGTGGCTCTGGGATTCTATCTGCTACTGAAAAATTCTAAGCGAGAAGTAAAGAGTGGCGCAGTTATTGTGCCTGAATAGGCATGAAGCCTTCTATTTACACCTTGATGATAGCAGTCTTAACAAGCTGCACCGCCCAGTATGTGCCACTTGATTATGACACTACTCTTAACAATAATCAAACTTTTATAGAAGTAGATGGAGTTGCTTACACCATGGAGTTTGTCTCATCAAATGATGATCTGGTGACCTTTTGGCTTCATATAGATAACCAAAGTGAGGACACCGTTTATCTTAGTGATAAGGCTACGATGGCTTACAGCAGTCCAGACTTTGAAGCGGAAAACACCAATATAGTAGCAGAAGGAGCTCTTGGGCCAGATGACGTAGAGTTCTTCTACAGAGAGAAAGTACGCAATGCCAACACCATGGCTGTAGCGGCAGTCATTTTCGGTGCGGCCTTAATAGTCGCGGATGCTGCAGCAGATAATCGTGATTCCAAAAAAGAATACTGGTCAAAAAAAGATGAAAGACGGTATCAAAGCAGAAATGCATTAACTGATTTCGGCGTATTTACTGCGGACATGCTGGTTTCCTCCGCAGGAGAACAAAAATACACTGCGAAAGAAGAGCTTCGATACTTACCTGGTGAATTATTCAGGAAGAAATCTATTTCCCCTGGCTTCTCGCATGATGGTAAACTAGTCTTTAAGAACAATGTCTTATACAAATATTATCGAGTCAAGCTTCTTGCCAATGGATACACTTTAAACTTCGATTTTCGAAAGGCAAAAAGTGAGGAGAAACAAGCCTTAAGAGGTTATTGATTAATAAGATCTTTTAAAATCCTGACACTAATTTCCAGTTCCTCTTCTGTGCTGGAGGCATAACCCAATCTAGTTGCGTTAATTGACTTGCCTTGAATTTGTTCACCACTGGTAATAAATAGGTCCCGCTTTAACGCTTGTTCATAAAGCTCCTTCAGATCAATATCTTGATTGAACTGCGTCCATACGGACATCCCTCCTTTGGGCACTTCAAACTGCACGAATTCTGTTAGTTGATCTTGAATTAAATTGGTAAACACATCCCTTCGCTCCTGATAGATTCGTCTGCTTTTTTTCAAGTGTCTCTGAATAATTCCCAGCTTCAATAACTCAGCAATAGCCATTTCTAAAATGGCGTCTCCTTGTCGATCAATCATCCTTCTGATTCTGGATAAATAATCTATTTGATTGGCATTGGCTACCAAATAACCCACTCGAAACACCGGTGAAATGGCTTTGGTAAAGGAGCCTGCATACAGGACAAAATCCCCATGATCAGCAGAGGCCAATGGCATTACCGGATGTGCGGAGTAAAAGAAATCATAGTCATAATCATCTTCAAATACATAAAACTGATGTGTTCTGGCCAGCTGTATCAACTTCAATCGTCTTGAAGCAGGCATAATGACTGTTGTCGGATACTGATGATGCGGAGTAGCATAGACCATTTTGATATCATGTTCGGAGCAGAGCAGCTCCAAGTGATCAATATCTAAACCCTCCTCATCCACTTTTACTTTGATAAGCTCCATGCCGTGATATCGGAAATTTGCATTGGCTGACTCCCAGTTCAGCTCACCTACCGCCACTTTATCTCCAGGTTTTAAAAACCCATTAATACACAGATACATTGCCTGAGTTACTCCACGTGTGATGATAATTTGATCAGCTGTTACCTGAATACCTCGTGTTTCATTTAAATAGGTACTTAGCTCCTGACGCAGCAATAATTGGCCTTTGGTATCTCCATAAGTAAAGCGAGGATAGAGATTGCCAGTTGTGACGCATGACTTATAAGCGCGCATCAGCTCAGTAGTTGGTGCGAGTCTCGGATCGGGCAAACCATCATCCAG
>CAXEKM010000655.1:0-10343 GCA_963996645.1 uncultured Marinoscillum sp. | reverse complement strand
ATCTTGCAATTCCTTCGTTTAGAAAGTACTTGATTACCCCTCCAATGACAATCGCTGAGATAGCGGTCAAGCCAATATGACTTCCTGCCAGGGCAGAAGTAGCCAGGTCTCCCGCTCCTACACCTGTTGCAGCAACCAATAATCCAGGCCCAATGATTTTGAGGTATTTGTTCATTGCGCCTGAAAACTAATGAAAAATAGCATTAACAGATTTTGTTAAATACTTGAAAACAAAACAGACATCCCAATGCTGAGATGCCTGCTTAATTTTTCTTTTATTACCTCAAAACTACTTCTCAAAAACAATCCCGTCCGGGGAAGCTCCAAGTTGTTTGAGAGAGCCTGAAATATCTTTAATCATCTGATCCGGTCCACACACATAAAAGTGTTGAGAATAATCCGTGACATGCTTTTTCAAGAACTCCATGTTGATCATTCCATTTTCATGACCTTCTATTTTCTCATGTGTGATGGTAGAAGTAAAGTCCTCTCCTAGTAATTCTTCCCAGTATGGCTCCAGAATCACATCTTTACCCGTTTTATTAGAGAAAATCAGTTTATTCCCTTCCACTTCACCTTTCGCTTCCAGGTCTCTGAATATGCTGATGAATGGTGTGATTCCTGCTCCTCCAGCAATGAAGACTCCCTTCCCTTTGTACTCGATAGCTCCCCAGGCTTCATCAATGATCAACTCATCTCCCACCTGGATTTCATCTATTTGCTTAGTAACTCCATCATGATCAAAATAGGACTTGATCACAAACTCCAGATAATCATCTGATGGCAAGCAGGTAAAGGTAAAGGGGCGTTTTTCTTCTTGATATCCTTTCTTGTTCAGAGCGACTTCTGTGGCCTGTCCTGGCGTGAATTCAAAACCATTAGGTTTCTCCGTTCTAATTTGTTTCACATCATGTGTCAGTGATAGCACCGCTGTTACTTTTACTGTATTTGCCATGGATTATTTATGTTTTGTTGTTTTTAGATTCTATCTAGTTCAACCACAAAACCCACTTTTAGTTACGTAATTTCTCACGAAACTCACTCGTATCGTAAACTATCCACCGGATTGTTGTGTGATAGCTTTACTGTAGACCATAAGCTTGTCAACATTGCCACAGCTCCAATGAATACTCCTACAGCTACAAACATCCACACTCCAATTTCAATGCGATTGGCATACCCTTGCAGCCATTCATTCATAAAAAACCAGGAAACCGGGACTGAGATCAAAAATGCAATGGTTAAAGCAATGAAAAAAGTCTTGTTCATCAACCAAAACACATTCTTAAACTCCGCACCAATCACTTTGCGAATACCCATTTCCTTGGTGCGTCTTTGTGCTTCATAGTAAGTGAATGTAAACAAACCAATCGCTGTGATAGCGACTGCTACCAGACTAAACAGCGTATAGATAGCCACCATTCGTTTTTCTGATTCGTACTGTCTAAGAACCAGATCTTCAATTTCCCGATAAGTAAATATCCCTGCAGGGTTTACGTGATGGTAAATCTCTTCCAATTCACTCATTACTGATGCTCGGTGATTCGGATCAAACTGCACTACGAATTCACGCGAATCATGAATCTGAAAAGCGAGTAAAAGTGGCTCAATATCATCTGCCAAGTGTTCATAATGATAGTCCTCTACCACTCCCACTATTTGCCAATCGGCATGATTAGCTGCTCTTGTGTTGGTAGACAAACGAGCATTCATCAGATCTTCAATTCCAAGGAGTTCTTTTGCAGCTTCATTAACGATCAAAGCAGACCCTCCATTGGAGTCCAAAGAATCACTAAAAAATCGACCCTCTTTCACTTGAAGACCAAATACGTCATCATAGCTCGGGTCCACCACCATGGTATTGATCAATACAAAGTTTTCATCCCCTGATTTCTTCCAGGAACTCTGATAAGCTCTATTCAATGGCATAATTCCTTGCGTCACGGCAGTAACTCCGGGCATCGAATGAATATGGGTTTTAACATAATCCAACTTTCGCTGATGTTCTAATGCCGCAAGGCTATCCTGAGATTGATTCGGAACAATTCCAAAGAAATCAACACTCACAATATTTTCCTGATTTACGCCTGTATCCATCGTGAGCATGGACCGCACCTGGAGATACATGATCATAGCTCCACTAAGCAACAAAATGGTAAAACTATACTGCACCACCATTACCATTCGTTGAAACTGTGGCACTTTTATTCTGAAAGTACCTGTGACGACATCAATGATATCTTGTTGGTAGATATTATTGATCATTGCCAGGAACGACAACAATCCACAACCTATAACAAGCATAGATATGCCAATGATTGAAGGCCAAACCAGAAAGTCCAGGTTCAAATCAAGGTAATTGGAAATATCATCAAAAAGCGCATAGTAAACAGCAGATGATAGTACAATGGCTGCAATTGCCATTAAGATTCTGCTCGTCAGTACCTCATGCACAAGTTGTGATCTGGTAGCTCCAATGATGCGTTGCAAGCCTGTTTTCTTGTACTGATTTAACTGAACGGTCGTCTGCAGATTCACAAATGCAACTACCGTAATGATGATAATGATCCAGGAAACCCACTGTAGGTTTTCAAAATAGCGCTCACTACCATACTTAGCAATAATCGGAACAGACACGAACTGAGTCCAGTACAAGTCCGACAAAGCTGTAACTCCCAAAGTAGACTCTGGAAAACGCTGATTTTCCTGTCCTAAAGTCGCTATTTTTTGAGTGAATGCAGTTTGATCAAATGCTTCATTCACCATGATCAAGTTTTGCGGCATGCGTCTCCACATGCGTTTCGAATGTCTTGGAATGAGCACATCAAAATTGAGAGAGCTGTTCGATGGAATATCTTCTAAAATGCCAGCAACAAAGTACTCTCCTGTCTGGTCACATTGAATGGAAATGCGCTGACCCACGGGATCCTGATCGGGAAATAGTTTTTCGGCATAAGCTGCCGTGAGAAACACATTGGTTGGATCGGTAAAAGAGGCCACATCACCAGCATTCAATGGAAAATCGAAAAAATCAAAAAAGGTGCTATCTGCCATAAAAGCAGTACCGAAAAACTCTGTTTGGCCATTCGATATTTTGATCTCTCCATTGTTATAGCCGTGAATTTTGAGCGTATTAGTTACCTCAGGCCATTTGGAGTAATCCAGATTGAAGATTCGCTGCACATCCAACGCGCTCCAATCAGAACCGGGATTAAACTGTGCAGTCATTAAGTAAGTGCGGTCGATGTTTTCGTGAAACTGATCAGTGGTTTTCTCATTCGTTAACCAGGCATTCACAAATTGAAAGCTAACAGATCCAATAATTAGAATCAGTAAACTAAGTATGGTAACGAGTTTGTTGGCTTTAAAACCGCGCCAATTGAGTCTGAGTGATAAATTGATGACGTCCATAAAGTTTTTGAGTTTTGGATTGATCGTTGGTTTTTTGAGTAGATCCGGGCGAACAGTAGATAGCACATGTCTCACAAAGAGTAGCTGCCGTTTCGCATAGTTCATATGCTGCACCTCTCCGTAGTACTCGTACAAGTCCCCTATGATTTCTTCAGAATAGTCCTCTATACAAATTCTTTCAATCAATCGCTCAACCCATGTAGATGGTCTCCTACTCATTGAGTATCGTCCTTTGTAATGGCTAATGAAGGTATCTGATTCCATAGGCCAAGTCGTAGCTCTTTGCTCTGTCTAAGAGCTTCCATTCCTGCAGAGGTTATTTTAAGAAAGCGCTTTCTTCTACCACCACGTTCTTCCGTAGCACCACCAAAAGCTGACTCCAATAAGCCTTTGGACTCTAGCCGATTCACGGTTCCATGCACAGCACCGATGGTTACGTTTCTAGAAGTCTCTGATTGAATTTCCTTCTGAATAGCCAATCCATATGCCTGCTCTTCTAGCTTCAAAATGACCAATAAAATGAGCTCTTCTAACTCTCCAAGATGATCTTTAGACATAATTAGTTCTATTTTATAGAACAAACATAGACTTATTTATTCTACTTTATAGAACAAACCTCAAATTATTTCTTCTATTTTCTAGAACTAACCCTTAATAACCCCTTTTAAGAGATAACTTGTACCGCTTTTGAAATTCCATTAAGTTTGACACTTGGTTGTCAATAAACAATAAAACTCCACACTCCACCGTGAAGAGAATTATTACCCTATTCCTGGTCATCGTACTAGGGATGCTCGTATGGACAAGTTATTTCCAGGTAGAAGATCCTAACAAAGAATCTCCCGCTAAGAAATTCTTCTCCAAAAAAGTAGTAAAGGAAGAACAAACAGCAAAGGTATTGTGGCCTCTGAAGCCTTCTATCCCTGAAGCAGTAATCATCCCCACATTTACAACAGATAAGACGGCTCCTTATGTCAGGAACTACAAAGTCAAGTATGGAGATTCATTTATTGTTATCCTCAAAGACCTTGGACTGGAGCAGGAATTAGCTAATCATCTGGCTTACGAAATATCTAAAACCATCGACTTAAATCAGTTTCAGGTAGGCAACGTTTATCGAATCAAATACGATGAACGCACTAAGGATCCTGTGGCAATGATTTACGATCTGGAAGACCGCAAGGAACTACATGTCATCTTTGAAACGTCTGTAGTTGAAATCAAAGATAAAATCGTGGATATCACCGTGGAGTTCCTGGATGCTGTGATCAATGGATCTTTAGCGCAGACTGTCCTAAAACATGGCGCTCCAGAGGAACTGGCCGATAAAATACTCAGCGTTTTTGCCTGGAAAATCGACTTTAGACACTTACAAAAAGGTGATTACTTCAAAGTGATCTACGAAAAAGAAACTTCTGGACCTGAGGTTTTAGGTGTTCGCAATATATTGGCCATTCAATTTAATCATGAGGACGTCCAGCATGCTGCCTATGGATTCGATAATGGATCAGGACATGAATTATTTGATGCTGAAGGCCATAACATGAGCTATGCCCCACTGCAGTTTGACATGATCACATCGCTCTATGCGCAAAAGCGATTCCACCCCACTCAGCGACGCTACAAGGCGCACTACGGGATGGACTTTGAAGCTGATCTGGGCACTCCGATTGAAGCCATAAAAGATGGAGTCATCACTCGTGCACGATATGGAAGTGCCAACGGCAATAATGTGAAAATAGAGCATAGTGCCGATCTCTCTACTCAATACCTACACATGACGAAAATTGATTCCAACATTCATGTAGGAGATCATGTCAAACAAGGGCAGGTAATCGGTTATGTAGGGAGTACAGGCTGGTCTTCTGGCCCACACTTGTGCTTGAGAGTTTGGTACAAAGGAAAGCAACGTGATCCATTGGATTTCGACTTCCCCAGACGTCCAGATATCACCGAACAAAACATGCCGGAATATTTACAGCATGTAAGACGCCTGGAAGGTCAAATGACCGAAGTGTTGTAAAGTCCAAACATCGAGCATCTAGCTCTCTTTATAATCCGGAATAAACTTTTGATTGTCAAAAGGCATGCGTTCGTACCCTTCCTGATCAGGAATATCAGGTAATTGAATCGAATTGAGCTCAAACGGCTCATACGGTATGTGATGCAGCAAATGCTGAATACAACTCAATCGAGCCATTTTCTTATCATCTCCATTCACCACATACCATGGACTTATTTCGGTATCCGTGTGCTGGAACATATCGTCTTTTGCTTTACTGTATTCCATCCATCGTTCACGAGACTTCAGATCCATCGGACTAAACTTCCAGCGTTTCTCTGGCCGTTTGATTCGTTCTTTAAAACGTTTCTCTTGAACCTCATCGCTTACAGAGAACCAATACTTAATTAGAATGATACCAGACTTGATAAGCATCTCTTCAAACAATGGGCAGCTTCTCAAAAACTCCTGATACTCCGCATCAGTGCAAAAACCCATCACCTTCTCCACTCCTGCTCTATTGTACCAGCTTCTATCAAATAACACGATTTCTCCAGCAGCAGGAAGATGTTTGGCATAGCGCTGAAAGTACCACTGACTCTTCTCCTTCTCTGTGGGTACACCTAAAGCCACTACCCGACAAACACGTGGATTAAGAGGCTCGGTGATTCGCTTGATAGCGCCGCCTTTGCCCGACGCATCCCTCCCTTCAAATATGACCACTACTTTCAGCCCCTGTGATTTTACCCATTCTTGTAAATAGACCAATTCTAACTGTAGCTTTTTTAGAGATGACTCATAGGTTGCTTTGAGAATTTTTGAGGGCATAGGATTTTTGTTTTGGCTAAACTACTAGCCTAAATAAGGAATAATTCTGACCTGTGTCAACTTGTAATATGTTAAATCTTGGCTAAACAGTAGATAGCAACACCTGATACACCAGAAAAGCTGGCCATACCAAAGCTTTTAGAAAACCGAGCACTCCCGCCCAGAAACCTACCGCATTGGAAATGTAAAATACAGCTGCACCGATGAATCCAGTAAAGTAGATGAACCCTCCTGTTGCTTGATTGGCATTTTTAAAACCTGACATAGTGGTAGTAATTGATTTGCTACAGAATTTAAGATACACACCTGCTTAATGGAATGACACTGGTCATGAAGTAATGAAACTTTTTATGTTTTGCTTAGAGAATTGACAAATCTGATCACTTCTGTACGATGCTGTTGTTTTACATTTTCTAAATCAAGAGTTCCACCAAGTATTATCATTTCCTTTTCCAGGAAACGTTTACCCAAACGATCATCTATCATTACATTTCTCATGCTTTCAGCAATACCTATTTCATCCAAAAAATCATTCGGATGACCAGCAGTACATATCACAGCACCATATGGAATCGTCTTCATAGCTTGAACTTTGTTACCCGCAGCATCATACCCGTACGCATAACCTACAGAATACACCCGATCAAACCATCCCTTCAATTTAGCAGGACAATCACTCCACCAAACCGGATATAGGAAAACAATACAATCTGCGAGATCAATCTTTTGATGTTCTATCAAGACGTCTGCCGATATTGGCAAATGAGTTTGAGCCAATCCTTCTCTTCGATACTCTTGTTCTGACATATCAGATTGAAAATCCATGTCATATAGATCCGAAATATCATATTCATGCCCCTGATTCTTCAATTCAGCAATCAATTGCTGTAGAATTTGATAGGTGTATGATTCTTTGCTCGGATGGGCAAAAACGATCAGTATTCTCATAAGATCTAAATTAGCAAACGGCGGTTAATTTTGATTAATACTATAGAATTTCATAGCCAAACATTCCCCTGGCCTTGGGAGACTTTTCTAATGATCAAAGCTTGATTTTTCAAACCAACCATTCTACATTAAACACCCAGCATACCTCCACTCACCCAAAAAAACGACCAATTGTAAAGTACTCATTATTACAACGGAGAAAACACGATTGATTTTTGTATCTTATACTTTGATATCTATAGTTTTAGTTGTCGAAAAACGAGCAAATTGATCAATAAACAATTCTAACTTTCCCTATGGCTCTCTTTAAACTTAAAATCAATGGCAAGACCCAGGAAGTAGATGTAGATCCTAAAACCCCAATGCTGTGGGTGCTAAGAGATCATCTTAACCTGGTTGGAACTAAATACGGATGTGGTGTAGCCCAGTGTGGCGCTTGTACGGTGCATCTGAATGGCTCTGCCACACGCTCATGTCAACTTCCTGTTTCAGTAGTTGGCGATAATGAAATCACCACCATCGAAGGACTTTCGGAAGAGGCTGATCATCCGGTACAGCAAGCGTGGCTGAAGGTAGACGTACCACAATGCGGATACTGTCAGGCAGGACAAATCATGAATGCGGCTTCACTGTTGAAATCCAACCCAAAACCGTCTGATGAAGAAATTGAAGCGGCCATGAGTGGCAACCTTTGCCGATGCGGTACTTATACCCGTATCAAAAAAGCCATTAAAGAAGCTTCCAACAATATAAATGCCTAAGCCCTATGTCAGTAATTAAAACCAGAGTAGGAAGAAGAACATTCCTTAAGACTTCAGCTGCAGCAGGTGGAGGACTTCTCATTAGTTTTAGTTGGTTGGCATCATGTAAGCCTGGCCAAACCAAAGAAGAAATATTAGCGATGCCAGAAGAGTGGTTTAAACTCAATGGCTACATCAAAATCGGTGACAATGGAGTGGTAACCATCTACTCACCTAATCCGGAAATCGGTCAGAATGTAATGACCTCCATGCCGATGATCGTGGCAGAGGAACTAGATGTGGACTGGAAGAATGTCATCGTGGAGCAGGGGAAACTTGATGAAGACTCTTTCAAAAATCCTCAGTTTGCTGGAGGAAGCTTATCCATCATGTTGGGATGGGATGCTTTAAGAATGGCTGGAGCCGCTGGAAGAAGAATGTTGCTGGAAGCTGCTGCCAAAGAATGGCAAGTGGATGTAGATTCTCTTTCCGCTAAAAACGGCATGATTAAGGAAATTAGTGGCGCTCGTTCTATTGGTTATGGAGAGATCGCTTCTAAAGCCGTAGGCATCGAAGTACCAGAGGATCTGGAGATGAAAGATCCAAAAGACTACAAAATCATTGGTACGGCTAAGAAAAACGTAGAAGGAAAGAAGATTGTCACGGGTAAGCCATTGTTCGGATTGGACTTCCAGAAAGAAGGCATGAAGCTGGCTATGATCCATCATCCTCCTGCTTTCGGTATGAAAGTAAAAGACTTTAACCGTGATGAAATCGTCGCGATGGATGGCGTCTCTGATGCGTTCATAATCGATAGCTCTACTGCTGAACCTGCCTGGACAGAAGTCAATGCATTCAACACCTTAGTGGCCATCATTGGTGAATCTACCTGGCAGCTTATGAATGCCAAAAAAGCACTAAAAGTCTCTTATGACACAGAGAGTGAACCAGAAAGCTCTGACACACACACTGCTCGCTTAAAGAAAGACTTAAAGGACGGCAAAGTACTGGAAAGCAGATTGGACGGTGATCCAGATGCAGCTTTTGCGAATGCAGCCAAAGTCATTGAGAGAACCTACACCTCTCCTTTCATAGCGCACAATACGCTGGAACCGATGAACTTCTACGCAGATGTAAAAGAAAACTCTGTGGAATTGATCGGACCAGTTCAAACACCAAAATCCCTGGAAGAGCGCGTTTCAGCCATGCTGGACATTCCGGTTGAAAACATCGAAGTACACATGACCAGAATTGGTGGTGGTTTCGGAAAGCGTTTGTACATCCATTATGGAATGGAAGCCGCAGCGATCTCTAAGAAATTAGGCGCTCCAGTGAAGCTCATCTACACGCGTGAAGATGACATGACACAAGGAACCTATCGTCCAGCATATATGTCAACGTACAAGGCTGGGCTGGATGAAAACAATAACCTGATCGCTTTCTCGGTGAAAGGTGTTGGTTTACCAGAAGGACCCGTATTCCCGAAACGATTCCCTGCTGGTGCAGTAGACAACTACAGCGCCGAGAAGCTCGGATCTGAGACGAACATTTCTACTGGTGCATGGAGAGCCCCTCGCTCCCACTTTACAGCTGGAGCAGAGCAGTCGTTCATAGACGAAGTAGCGGAACTAGCAGGCAAAGATCCTATAGACTTCCGTTTGGAGTTATTCGAACGAGCAAAAAGCAATCCTGTTGGTGAGGAACATGAGTATGATGCAGATCGCTACGCGGGTGTGCTGAAACTTGTACGAGAGAAATGTAACTGGGGTCAGGATACTCCTGGAATCCATCGTGGTATTGCGGCCTATTTCTGTCATAACTCCTATGTGGCTGAGGTCATAGACATCCGCATGGACAAAGGACAACCGATCGTAGAGAAAGTTTGGTGTGCAGTAGACTGTGGGATTGTGATCAACAAAGAAGGCGCTACCAACATCATAGAAGGTGGTGTGGTAGACGGTATTGGTCATGCCATGTACAGTGAGATGAAGTTTGAGAACGGCAAGCCTGTTCACAACAACTTTAACACGTATCAGTTGATTCGTCACTCACAAGCACCGAAGAACATAGAGGTATTCTTTGTAGAGAATGAGATCTCTCCTACCGGACTGGGTGAGCCTGGATTACCACCAGCTCAAGGCGCTTTGGCCAATGCCTTGTACAAAGCTACGGGTAAGCGCTATTACCACACACCATTCAGCACGGCACCTCAGGACCAGATTGACATGGAAGTAGGATAACAATTCTTAAACCCTAACAATAACTCAAAGGCCCGATTGCAAATGCAGTTGGGCTTTTTTGGTGTGATAAGCTTGATGCTAGATGTTGGATGTTGGCTGTTTGAAAAGCTTGATGCTTGGTGTTAGATACTGATGGGATTCCTCTAATCACAGTTTACTGACACACTGATTACT
>CAXEKM010000654.1:0-2139 GCA_963996645.1 uncultured Marinoscillum sp. | reverse complement strand
TAGAAGCACCTTCTGTTAATGTAAATACCAGAAAAGGGGTAATTGAATTGAACAATTGCGGTATTTTTTAGGAATTTATTCAGATTAAGAATTGTTCCACTCGTTGTTTAACTTTACCCGTAAGAGAATCTCAAAACCAGAGGTATGAAGAAGTTAATTTTTGTTTTGGCCATAGTAGGTGGCCTTTTTGCTTGTGAAAAAAAAACAGGATACAAGCAGATTTTGGATGATCCGGAGACGTATCAGTCTGTGATGAAGCAGCTGACAGATGTAATCGTTTATGATATTTTTTCTCCTCCGGTAGCCAGTAGGGTATACGTGTATCCAAACATTGCAGCGTTTGAAGTACTCGCACAGTTTAATCAAGATACATTAAAGTCATTGGGAGGACAGTTGACGGGGTTTGAAACACCTCCAGCACCTGAGAACCCAGATATGATTGAGCCGCATTTGGCAAGTATCCATGCATTCCTAAAAATTGGACAAACACTCATCTTTTCAGAAACAGAGATTGAGGATTTTAGAAGTCAGTTATATCAAAGACTGATGGACAATGGGTTGTCAGAAGAAGTGAAAGCTGCATCAATCGCTTATGGTGAATTAGTTGCTCAACATGTATTGGCATGGGCTGATAAAGATAATTATAAGCAAAGCCGTACGTTTCCGAAATACACGGTTCGTAATGAGCAGTTTTTGTGGAAACCAACTCCTCCAGATTATATGGAAGGGATCGAGCCACATTGGATGAAAATCAGACCAATGGTGTTGGATTCAGCTGGACAGTTTCCACCGCCACCACCATTGGAGCTGTCTATGGATGAAGAAAGTCCCTTTTATAAGCAGTTAGTTCAGGTATATGAAGAAGGTGGTGGACTGGACGAAGACAATAAAGCCATTGCTAAATTCTGGGATTGTAACCCGTACGTGTCCCACCACAGAGGTCACGCCATGTTTGCCACTAAAAAGATCACTCCTGGTGGGCACTGGATGGGAATCACAGCCATTGCTACACGAACTGCCAACAGTGATTTCACAGAAACAGTAGAAGCTTACACCAGAACCTCTATTGCATTGTTTGATGGGTTTATAAGCTGCTGGGATGAGAAATGGAGAAGTATCGTTGTGAGACCAGAAACGTTGATCAATGAATACATGGATGAGGAGTGGGTGCCATTGCTTCAAACGCCTCCTTTCCCAGAATATACAAGTGGGCATAGTGTGATTTCCAGAGCAGCTGCTGTTACTTTGACAGACTTGTTAGGTGATGGATTTGCATTTACTGACACCACTGAGAATGAATACGGTTTGCCGACAAGAGAATTTGACTCGTTCTTGCAAGCCAGTGAAGAGGCGGCCATCAGTAGACTTTATGGTGGAATTCATTACATGATGGCGATTGAGAATGGAGTAATACAAGGAGAGAAAGTGGGAAATTGGGTAGTGAAGAACATACAAACAAGAAAAAACAAGTCACTAGCAACAAATTAATCCTTTGATGAGAATATTGAACATATGGAAAATAGCAGGCCTATCGGTGCTGCTATTTTTGTCTTGTAGCCAGCCCACTAAAGAAGTACCACAGCAAGAAGGTTTTTATAAGCCATGGCAATCACTAGGTCCTTTGTTTCACGATGTACAAATGGCTGGAGTCTTTCCGGATTCCAAGACTTTGGTGGATTGCACTCCTATTGGAAATCCTTATGAAATAGCGGCTAAATATGAAGAAGCTAAGAATAATCCAGATTTCGATCTAAAGACTTTTGTCAAAGCGAACTTCGAAGAACCTAAAGCCCCAGAGGTCAAGTCAGTTCAAGAAAATGAATTTTTTCAGGACCATTTGGATAATCTCTGGGATGACTTAACCAGACAGGCAAGTGATACCTCAGGTATTAGTACGCTGATTGCTTTGCCAGGAGAGTATGTAGTACCTGGTGGACGATTTAGAGAAATCTATTACTGGGATAGCTACTTCACCATGATTGGTTTGGGTGTCTCAGGTCGCACAGATTTGGTTGAGCTGATGGTTAACAACTTTGCTTACTTGATTGATTCCTTAGGATTTATTCCAAACGGAAACAGAACCTATTATCTAGGTAGAAGTCAGCCGCCATATTTTGCTCAGATGGTGAATTTGTACTC
>CAXEKM010000653.1:0-1879 GCA_963996645.1 uncultured Marinoscillum sp. | reverse complement strand
CCTGGCCCATCAGGTAAATAAACAAGTTTGACGCCTGGAATTGAGTTTTTCCATAGGTAGTAGTTAATATCCAATGCAGCAAAAAAGTACTCAATCTCACCAGTGAGAGTGGCTTCAATCATTTCTCTCCTGGTATCAAAATTACGTTTCTCTATGTACGGTATGGCATCCAGATAATTATTCATGAACTGGTCAGAGCTTTGAACGCCAACCACCTTTCCATACAATTCTGTGGTATCTGACAATGATAAGTGATCAACAGTGCTGTAAAACCCTACTTGAAACTGATTGTATGGAGAGCTGAAATCAAAATATTGAAGTCGCTGTGGTTCTGGTGAAGAATAGACTAAACCGTCGATAATGCTACTTTCAGCTTCCTTCACGATATCCTTCCATACGCCAGCCTTTAACTCGAATGTCAAGCCTGTTAGACGAGTAAGCTCATCGAGGTATTCTCGTTCAAACCCTGTAACAACGCCATCCTGATTTCGGATAATCATAGGCTCCCAGGAAGAATCACCTCCTAAAACAATTATGGGATTAGTGTCTAGAAAAGCTTGCTCTTCAGAGGTCAAAGAGATTTCTTGAGCCAATAGTAAATTGGCCAATAGAAAGGCAATCAGATAAGAATATAACTTTCTAGGCATGTGCCCATCAAATTAATCCATTCTTTGCATTCATGAAAGCGGCTGGGCCACTATCTCTAACATTAGTTAGTCAATTCAATGGAACTATCAAGGATTTTGATCTTTCGCTGTTTGTATAACGATCCTATTGCTTTCTTGAAATTTTTCTTACTCATACCCAGCACAGATTGAATCTCCTCCGGATTACTTTTATCATGCAAATTCAAAGATCCACCCGAAGCTTTTAAAGTATCGAGCACCTTTTGTGCATTTGGCTCAATGCTCTCTACACCTATAGGTTCCAGGCTTAAGTCGATCTTATTATCTTCTCTGATTTCTTTAACATAAGCAGTTGTGTGATCCCCAGGCTTAATTGGTCGGAATATTTGATTCTTATACACCAATCCTCTGTATAAGTTATCTATGATACAGATGTAACCTATTTCGGTTTCATTACCAACGAGAATATCTACCTGTTGACCTACCTCCAACTCTATGTCATCAAACTCTAGCAGTTTACCAATATGAGCAGAACCCACTAAGCGATCAGTCAGTTCATCCAGATACATCTGAACCAAATATCCTTCGCCGACTTCCATTCTGGTTGTTTGTTCTTTGAAAGGAACAAATAAGTCTTTTTCCAGACCCATATCCAGAAAAGCACCGTGAGAAGAAACATGCTTCACTTCCAAATAGGCAATCTGATCCAATTCAATTTTAGGCTTCAATGTAGTGGCCACTGGACGTTCCTGAGAATCATTATAAATAAATACATCAATGAAGTCTCCCACCTCAAGACCTTCAGGCACATATTTATTAGGTAAAAGTATTTCCTCTACAGAATCACCTACATAATAACCTTGCTCAGTAATTTTCAACACTTCCAGGTTGTTGAATTTGCCTATTTCGATAATTGGTATTGCCATAATTGCGTAAATCTTCCACAAAGGTATCTCTTTTATGAGGGCTGGATTAAATTTGCAGGATCAATAAATCAACACAAATGAAAAAAGCAGAAATACATACTAAAAAAGGAGTGATGAAAATCGAATTCTACGAAAAAGATGCTCCTAAGACAGTAGCTAACTTTATCGAACTTGCTGAGCATGGTTTCTACGATGGCTTGACTTTCCATAGAGTAATTCCTGATTTCGTTATTCAAGGTGGATGCCCTAACGGAACTGGTGCTGGTGGACCTGGATACCACATTGACTGTGAGCTAGATGGTGATAACCAATACCATGATAGAGGTG
>CAXEKM010000652.1:0-3046 GCA_963996645.1 uncultured Marinoscillum sp. | reverse complement strand
TTTTGATCACGAAAAAGGCGGTCCAACCAACAGTTTTATACTAGGCCCAAAGAGATGGATGCTGGAGAAGCAAACATATGTGCAGTCTTTAGATATTTTTCTATCTGGTGCTCTGGTCATGGGAGGATTGTTTTTTCTTGGCTTATTTCTCTACGGAAGGCATCAAAAAAGCTTTCTTTATTTTTCTCTTCTTTGTATTTCATTTTCCTATTATGTCATAGGTAGTGGTAATCATACGCTGCATTCCCTGTTTCCGGAGTTATCCTGGTACTGGTCTATTCGATTGGAATACGGTTCACTGTACTTGGCAGTTTTCTTTCTAACCAAATTCATAGAGCATACCTATCCGAGGGAGGTCAATCGGTTTTTTGTAGGAGCATTGGCCGGAAGTAATTTGGTTTTCCTTCTTTTTGCCATATTATCGCCGGTTTCCTTTTTTACGTGGATCCACAATTATTACTTGATTATCACGGGGATTATGACCATTTCGGCTCTTTATGTCATTATTACGGCAACCATAAGAAATAGGACTGGTGCCAGGTATTCATTGATAGCTATTCTTTTATTGCTAGGGGCTTTAGCCCTTCGTGCACTCAACATTCTGGGTGTGGTGGATTACTATATCTATGCAGTGCCGGTTGGTTACTTATCGTTTTTCTTTTTGCATTCACTCACATTATCGCAGCAGTTTGCCAAGGTTTGGCAAAAGGCAAAGGAAGATGCGGAATCTTCCCTCAAGGCTAAATCGGAGTTTTTGTCCATCATGTCGCATGAGATAAGAACCCCTTTGAATGCGGTGACAGGCCTGGTGCATCATTTACTGATTGGGAAGCCTAGAGAAGATCAGGTAGAAACCATTGACGGCTTGCAGTTCTCTGGAGAAAACCTACTCACACTGATCAATAATATCCTTGATTTTAACAAAATTGAAGCAGGTAAGATAGAGTTTTCTAATTCCAGGTTTGACCTTCAGAAGCTAGGAAAGCAGTTGGTGAATGGTTTTAAGCCTCATGCGGAGAGCAAAGGAATCGAGCTGGTTTTTGAATCTGATTTCAATGAAAAATTTATCTATTCGGATAAAGGTAAGCTCACACAAGTATTGTTTAATCTATTGGGCAATGCTGTCAAATTCACCAGTACAGGGAGTGTGACCTTGAAAATGGAGACCCTTAAAAAAACAGAAGATAGTGTTATTATAGAATTTAATGTTATTGATACTGGTATTGGTATTGCGGAGCATAAGATTGAACAAATATTCGATAGTTTTAGCCAGGCAGATTCCAAAATTCATGAGCAATATGGTGGTTCTGGCTTAGGTCTTTCTATCTGTAAAAAACTCCTTCAGATTCAGGGTGTTGATTTGAGAGTGCTGAGTAGGCCAGGAGTAGGGTCCACGTTTAGTTTTACCCAGGAGTTTATTCTCCCTCCGAGTTCAATGACCAGCTTGGATGATAAAGTGGAAGATATGGATGCCGCCATCCTTCGTGGTAAACACATTCTTCTGGTGGAAGACAACCCGATGAATGTATTGGTGGTGAAACGATTCATGAATAATTGGGAAATGGAAATGACTCATGCCGGAGATGGAGAGACAGCTGTAGACATGGCCTCTAATTCGTATGATTTAATTTTGATGGATATTCAAATGCCTGGAATTTCAGGATTAGAAGCATCTAGTAGAATTCGATCTTCTGGGATAAAAGTGCCTATTATAGCTCTAACGGCTGCTGCATCAGGAGATATCCTGGAACTGGTAAGAGAAGCTGGAATGAATGATTTCGTGATCAAACCATTTCACCCAGATGAACTACAACAAAAAATGATTAATCAACTTAATGCAAAGTTATGAACAAGCAATTTGTTAAGTTTTTCTTTATTTCCCTATTGTTGGTAATAGCATTGTTTTCTACTATCTCTTCTGCGGTAGCACAAAAGATTAAACGAGAAACGGTTATTTATGAGGATACGCTTGGGATGGATATTTTCACTCCACTCACTAAGAATGCCAATAAACCAGTATTGATTTATGTGCATGGAGGTGGTTTTTCTGGGGGAAAACGAGATCAAGAGAATCATATTGAATTCTGTAAAAGATATGCCGCTGAAGGTTGGGTGACAGCTACTATTTCCTATCATTTAACGATGAAAGGCCAATCATTCAGTTGTGATCAACCAGTTCAGAATAAGATCAATACCATGTTCGTTGCGGCTCAGAACATTCATCAATCTGTCGCCTACTTATTAGAGCGTAAAGATGAGTTAGGAATAGATCCCTCCAAAATTGTTCTTGCAGGGAGTAGTGCTGGTGCAGAGGCTGTACTTCATGCGGTTTATTGGGATAAAACCTACAAGGGAATTCTTCCTGCAGGATTCAAATATGGTGGAATGATCAGCATGGCTGGTGCATTAGTAGATAAGCGATGGGTTACAGCAGAATCTGCGGTGCCTTCTTTGTTCTACCATGGAACTTGCGATAATCTCGTTCCTTATGATAATGCGTCACATCATTATTGTTCTGCTGATCAAACTGGTTTCATGATGCTCTATGGCTCGTATTCATTGGCGATGAAGCTCAAAGAATTGGATAAGGTGTATTACCTGGTCACTGATTGTGGAGGAGGTCACGAATGGGCATCAAAACCGATTGAAGAAAAATACCGAAAGCACATGGATTTGTTTCTGGAATGGGTTGTCAGAAGGGAAGGATCCATTCAAGGACACACCATTCTGAGTGAAGGAAAAAATCAATGCGATTACAATGATTTTGGATTTTGCACCGCTGACTAGACTTACTGTCAAATTGTAAGGAATCCTTCTACTGTTTCGCTTAGATTTGCCTTCCTAAAACTGGAAACGAGAATTAAGCGATGATTAGTCCTGCTACCATAGAAGAAATTAAAAACCGCATGGATATTGTGGAGGTGGTGGGCGAATTTGTCACGCTTAAACGTTCAGGATCCAGTTACAAGGCGCTTAGTCCCTTCTCCAATGAAAAGACGCCATCTTTTTATGTAGTTCCTTCCAAAGGGATTTTTAAGGACTTTAG
>CAXEKM010000651.1:0-2691 GCA_963996645.1 uncultured Marinoscillum sp. | reverse complement strand
TTAGATATCTTGGGTTTCTCGGATTTCCGGTATTCATTGGTAATGTTCTAACTCCAACTCCTTCGTCTTTCAAGACGGTCCATCCTCGCAAGGGCTTATCAAACTCAAAGGATCTGTTTTTAACCAATTCCGCATAAAGACCTCCATCTATTGCAAAATTGATATCCTCAAAAAAGATTCCATACATGGTTGGCTGAATAGGTGCTATCACATTAGAAGCATCTATTTGCCAGTTAACAGTACCTACAGGATTAGCGGGCGTTTTTGGTGTCTCCGCCTTTGGAGCGCTACAACCAAATGCCATCGCCAAACTCCCAACAGCCAAAAGTTGATTTACTAATTTATTCATGAGTTATAATATTCTATAGATATGACCACACAGGTCTGATTATACATTTGATTATTCAGACTTTTTACCCCAGATTGATTCTCCAGTCGAGTTCAGTCCGGCAAAGATGAGAGTCAGTACACGGGGCTCTGCCTCCCAATCAACCTCACGTTCTACATATAATTTCGTGTCACCTACTGTCAACACATTACTAGAGGAATCAAAGGACCATTCACCGGTAAGAGCGCCGGAAGCTTGATTATCTCCTCCTAGTGTAAGAGCGACAGAAGTTTGCTGTGTCTGATATTGATAGCGAAGGGTGATCATCTCCCATTCTCCTACAAAATCATCATCTTCAAGTGTCTCTTCTGGTGCGCCAGTATATCTCTCCGGCATGACCACAGGCCATCCATCTTCTGTCCAGCGTATTTTTCTCACATGCCCCATCATGATGGCATTACTAAATGCATTGCCTCCAGTATTTGCCGGCAATCGCGCTTGAGAGGCATAAAACCAATCTCCCGTTTCTTCTTGCTGAAATAAGGCGTTGTGAGAAAACCCAACCCATCCAGAATGATCACTGAACTTGTATGGATGTGTTACAATTGGGTAAATATCTCCTCCATCAGTCACTGTAGATCCATTATAGCTTTTATAAGGCCCAGTTACATTTTCAGATCTAGCAACTCTGGTGTTGTAGGCTACCGAAAGTTCGTCATAAGCCATGAAGAGGTAATAGTAACCTGTTTCTGCATTGTACATGATTTCAGGTCCTTCAGATGCCTGCCATCTAGAGCCATCAGTTCGAGTATATATGGGTGTTCCCCAGGAATCCTCATCGTTAATATCAAAATCATTGAGAGGTAAACCTGTTTCTGGATTGATCTGAATGGCTGCTATTCCACTATGCCAGGAGCCGTAGAACATCCAATGTTGTCCCTCAGGTGTAACCACATAGGAAGGATCGATGGCATTGTATTTAAAATATCCACTCCAATCACAGCAATAAGACGATCTACTCCAATCTTTACCAAGATCAGAAACTGAACAAACTACCATGCCTTTGTCTTCCCAATCATTGGAGGAGAGGTCTGTAGTTTCCATCATACCTATGAAAGCACGTTCTGTCCAGGTATTGTCAAAATTGGCTTCACTATTAGGTTGGCCATTTCCAATAAAATTATCAATGATGATGCAGTAGTACATGCGGTAAACATTACCGACTTTTCGAACTACTGGAGCCCAATGCCCATACTGAGGATTCGCTATGGGGTCTAAACCTAAACCAGCTCTAATGTTGTTAAGAGAATCCTTAACCCATGAAGGTGTTTCCGGCATAGAAGCACCTATGTATGTCCAATTAACTAAATCTTTTGATCGTCTTCCATGAAAGTTACCATGTCCTACATGCGCGTTCCCATAAGATGCGTTGGTCGCATACATGTAGTAATAATCACCATCAAATACCACACTGGGATCATGAACATTGGCCAAATTCCATTCCTCACGATCAGACCATGCTGATATTGATGAATAATCATCCGCATATGTCGGAATCACATACTCTGTATTGGTTACGGTATCCTCCTCTGGTTCTTTCGTTTTAATACCAGTCGGTTCCAGATCGTCATTACAACCAGCCATCAAACCAATAGTTATAATTGATAAAACCAGTAAAATCCCTCTTCTCATTTCCCTTATCACTTATTTTCCAACTTTATGATATCTCTTTATTGAAAGACAAAAAATTGTTAATTAATACCTTAATTAACACATCTACTTAAAAAACATACTTACCGGCAAACTGAACACTTGCCGGTAAGTAGTCTATTCTCTTAATTCACCACTGGGTGGACTGTATAACCTTTTGCGAAGAAATCGCCTGAATTATCCGCATTCAAATTGGCTGAATTGCCCACTAGATTTGGGTTTTCATTGAGCGTAGATTGAAAGATTGGGAAATACTCATGGCCAGGATTGTATGAATCATAAGAAGAAGCTGCAGCTGTTGCAGCTGTTAGCGCTTCAGTTGAAGCAGTACCATCCAACTTATAATAAGCATGCTGAGTAATCTGATTCAAACGACCCGCATCATAGAAGAATCCCCATCTTAATAAATCAATACCTCTACCATTCTCGCAACCAAATTCTTTTGGTCTTTCAACGTTCGCGATCTGCTCAAATAAGTGATCTGCAGACGGAAAATCTGCCAATTGAAGATCCGGAAGTGCTACTCTTCTGCGTACTTGATTGATGTAATCAATAGCCACTTGAGTAGGTCCGTTGATTTCATTTTCACACTCAGCTGCACGCAAAAGCACATCACTATATCTCATCAATCTAAGGTTTACACCACATTGAAG
>CAXEKM010000650.1:0-5410 GCA_963996645.1 uncultured Marinoscillum sp. | reverse complement strand
GCATCAACTTGTTTTACAGCAGCAGCATAAGTTGCTTCTGCATAGTCTACCTGTTGCTTGGCAATCGCATCCTTTTCATCCAGCTCACGGTAGCGCTCTACATCCTTTTTAGCTCTTTCAAGGTTTGCCTGCTGTACGCTCAAGTTGGCCAAGGCCTGTTGATAGGCTGCCTGAGTTTGTTGCTGGTCTATGGAGTAAAGTTTCTGCCCTTTCTTTACCTCACTCCCTTCTGTAAAATGAATTCCTGTGATGTAACCACTCACTTGTGATCTTAAATCTACTTCCTGTAGTGCCTTCACTACTGCCGGATATTCATTGAAAAACTGCTTTGATTGCGGTTGTACTTTTACAGCTGTAACCGCTATCGGCCCTGGAGCTGGACGACCACCTTGGCTAGCATTGCCACAAGATGCCAAAACCACTGCTCCTATGATGATTAAGATATATTGTAATCGTTTAGATAACATTTGTTTCTGATTTTCTAATTAGTGTTAGTTGATGGTTCCTAGTGCTCTTTCCACATCAATTTTACTCGCCAGTACCTGGTACAATGCATTGAAATAATTGATGCGGGTAGTTCTAAGATCTGTTTCCGCAATGGTCACATCCAGATAAGTTTTCACACCAGATTTGTATTGCAGATTGATCACGTCATAAACTTCCTGAGCTAGTTCCACATTCTCTTTTTGTGCTTGATAGTTGAAGAGGTTGCTTTTGTAAGCGGCAAGAGTCCGCTCATATTCAGTATTCAATCGTTTAGTCAAGTCCTCCATTTGTACATCCAGCTGGGTTCTGGTCCATTTCTGTTCCTGAACTTTAGCAACTCGCTTTCCTCCCTGGAAAATTGGAAGACCCACTGATAGTCCCACATAAGAATATGGATATCTGGTACTGTATAGCTCACTCAATTGATCGTTCTGATAATTGAATGTGTAAGTACCGAACAGATTAACTGTAGGAACAAAAGCCCATTGACTGTATTTCACATTGGCATCCTGAAGATGCTGTTGCGTCTTCAAGATCTTGTAATCGATGTGATTATCAGGACTGACTCCTCCAGCGGTATCCAGCACTATGCGCTGCTCCATTTCGCTCACTTCACTGACAATCGGAAGATCCTGCTCTAATGGATAGCCCATTAGCGTCTTTAAGTTTTTCTTTTTGTACTCTAGAAGTTCTTGATTGGATTTAAGAGCTGTCTTGGCATTGCTCAATGCAATCGTAGCGCGCTGATAATCTGTTTTATCAGACACTCCACTTTCGTATCTGCTTCGAGCATCTTTTAAACTTCGCTCCAGTCTTACTACTGATTCCTGACTCACTTCAATCTGTTGCTGTGTGGCAAGTACATCGTAATAAGCTTTCGTAACATCAACTATCGTAGCGATCTTGGTCTTGTTAGTACTTTGCTCAGCCTGCATGCGTACTGTTGAGGCAGTATTACTTGCCAATAGCACGTCCCGGTTGAACAAATTCTGAGTAGCATTCAACTGGGCTGACGATGTATTGTCCACGCCAAATCGAATGACCTGACCACCAATGACACTACTTTGTAGCTCAATGAATCGTTGATAATTGTATGTAAAATTGATCTGTGGATACCAATCTGCTAGTCTTCCTTTGATCGTTTTTTCAACAATCGTCTGGTTAACTTCAGCTTGTCTAAGAGCTGGTTGGTTTTCCAAAGCATAGGCAACTACCTTCTCCAAAGTAGCCTCCTGTATCGGATCTGTTTTGATCTGTGCACCACCATAAAGTGGTATCACTGCCGTCCAAACACACCAAAAGGCGGTTCGGAGCCAGGTTGACTTCAAATTCATAAATTGTTGGTTGAAAGAATTCCTAGTTAGTTAGCTCACTGATGTGAAGACAGAGTGGGGAGGTTCCTCTCCAAACACCGTGATGAAAATGGTTCGTTTTCGTTCACTTAAGAAATTGTAATACGCTTCATCTGTCATACCATGTATGGTTTTCAGAATGGGCTTAGCAAGCAGTGGATAATTACACAAAGACATTAGGTTGACTATAAAATCTTCAGCAGAGATGGGTGCAAGCTTTCCATTTTTTATCTCCTCTTCCAATTGTTCCCTAATCAAATCCGCCGTTTTTGATTTGTTCTGTGAGCAAAACAATTGTTCCTTATCAGGATGTCTGTTGATCTCACTGATGATGAAATTTGTAAAATAGGGATAAGTCAACCCGAAGTTGACTACAACGTCTATGTAGCCGGCAATTTTTTCACGAAAAGGCTCATCTCCTGAAAGACACTCCACTACTTTCTTCTTTTTATCGTGTAGTGCCTCTTCCAAAAGTAATTCCAGCATTTGTTCGCGAGATCTAAAATAATAATGGATCAAAGCACGATTTACACCTGCCTCATCCGCAATCTCCTGGGTTGTTGCGTTCAAATACCCCTTCTGAAAGAACAAGACTTTCGCCTTTTCCTTGATTAATTCCTCGGTTTGTGCTGATGCACTGCTCATTTACAATTTTGTTTAACAATTTTGTTAACGACACAAAGTAAGATGGAGTTCCATTGATTTCTGAATTTTTTTCAATCAACCAGAAATAATAAATCCTGAATGGTCAAAAGTGCTTAGTAAATGGTAATCTAAGGTTTGCTTATTTCTTATAAATTAGAGCCACAGCATGAGCCGCCACTCCTTCTTCCTTACCTACAAAACCCAGTTTCTCTGTAGTTGTAGCTTTTACAGAAACATCTTCAACCGATAGATCCATTGTAGCCGCTAAAGTTCTTTTCATCTCTTCAATATGTGGACTCAGCTTAGGCTGTTGGAGACAAACAGTAGCGTCAATATTGACAATGCCATAACCAGCTTCGTCGAGCAAAGTCACCACTCGTTTTAGTAAAATTTTACTGTCTATGCCTTTGTATTGGGGATCTTTATCTGAGAAATGAAATCCAATATCTCTCTTATTGGCAGCTCCTAGCAATGCATCACAGATAACATGAATCAATACATCCGCATCGCTATGACCAAATGCACCATGAGTGTGTGGCACTTTGATCCCACCAATCCAAAAATCAACACCTTCTGCCAATGCATGGACATCATATCCATAGCCAACTCTAATGTTCGGTTTCATCTGCTAGATAATATAAAGTAGTACTGTTTTCTTCTTTTAATATGTTTTTGGCCGCCTCCAGTATATCTTCCGATGTAACAGATTTGATTAGGTCAAGCTCTGTGTTGATCAAATCAATATCACCAAGGAATGATGCATAGGCTAATCCCATAGCTCTATTCAGTAGATCAACCTCTGCGAAAACAGTCGTTGACTCTGCCTGATTTTTTATTTTCTCAACTTCCTTCTCATCTATACCTTCAAAGACTGAATTAAGAACTGTCTTAACCGCGGTATCTCCTTCTTCAATCGATATTCCAGGAAGAAGTTTTCCTGAAATAACAAATAGTCCGGGATCCAAACTCCCCGTCACATAGGCAGAAAGGCTGGAGAACATTTGCTTTTTCTTCACCAATTCCTGATGCAAAATGGAAGACTTTCCTCGCCCCAAAAGGTCACTTAGCAAATCCGCTGAGTGATATGGTTTGCCTTTTCGTCCAGGCATGTGATACACTTTGTACAAGGCATCTGCAGGAACATTGGCTTTAATTTCTAAATGCTTGGCCGCCGTTTGCACGGGTTCTTGCTCCACTTCCTCCACAGGTTGGTCTTTACCTGGAATCGGACCAAACCATTTATTAGTCAATTCCAATGCTTTTTCTTCTGTGATATCGCCTGCAATCACCAATATCGCATTGCCTGGGTGGTAATGAGCATTAAAGAAGCTTCTTACATCTTCCATGGTCGCATCCTCGATATGGCTGATTTCTTTACCGATAGTAGGCCAACGATATGGATGCTTTTCGAAAGCAACAGGTCGAAGCTTCAACCAAATATCCCCGTAAGGTTGATTCAAATAACGCTGCTTGAACTCTTCAATCACCACTTTACGCTGGACTTCCAATACTTCTGGATCGAAAGACAAACTCAGCATTCTATCTGATTCCAGCCAAAATGCAGTTTCTACATTCGCTGATGGAATCGTAATGTAGTAATTGGTAATATCCGTATTGGTAAATGCATTGTTGTCTCCACCTACTGCCTGAAGAGGTTCATCAAAGTTTGGAACGTTCTTAGAACCACCAAACATCAAATGCTCAAACAAATGAGCAAAACCCGTTTTGTGAGGTAACTCGTTGCGAGAACCTACCTTATACAACACGTTCAAACAAACAATAGGAGAATCATGGTCTTCATGCACAATCAGCTGAAGTCCATTTGGAAGTTTATGTTCTTTGTAATCAACCATGAAGGGCCAAAAGTAACTAATGTCTCGGCAATGTGAATTGATCAGACACTATTGCACCTTATTTTGTTTTTATGAGCATAAAAAATCTCTGGTGAGATTAGAGAATCCTTATACCTTTGGGCAAATTTTTTAACCCCAGACCCAAAAAACTCTACACCCCCAAGACATCAATTAGATATGGACTTTGTTCGTAAAAATAGAACCGATAAACAACTACTAGACATCTACACTGAGCTGGTGACTCCTCGTCTGATCGAAGAAAAAATGTTGATTCTTCTTCGTCAGGGAAAAATAAGTAAATGGTTTTCAGGTATAGGCCAGGAGGCAATCTCCGTCGGAGCTGCATTGGCTCTGACTAACGATGAATACATCCTACCAATGCACCGAAACCTGGGGGTGTTTACCTCTAGAGGCGTAGAATTCACTCAGTTATTCGAACAGTTTCAGGGAAAGATTAATGGGTTTACCAAAGGAAGAGATCGTTCATTCCATTTTGGATCTAAAACACACAACATCGTAGGGATGATTTCGCATCTGGGTCCACAACTTGGGATTGCAGATGGAATCGCCCTTTCACGATTACTAAGAAAAGAACCTAAAGCAACTATCGTATTTAGTGGAGACGGTGGGACAAGTGAAGGAGATTTCCACGAGGCGGTGAATGTTGCTTCAGTGTGGAACCTACCTGTGATTTTCATTATTGAAAACAATGGCTATGGGCTATCTACTCCTAGTCACGAGCAGTTCAACTTTGAGTCGTTTACGGTAAAAGGCCCTGCATATGGCATTGAAGCTATCAGCGTAGAAGGAAACAATATCCTGGAAGTGCTGAATGAATTGGAGCCCTTGGTTGCTGACATTCGTGAGAATCCAAGACCAGTAATCTTCGAAGCTCGTACTTTCCGAATGAGAGGCCATGAGGAAGCTTCAGGTACCAAGTACGTACCCAACGAACTTATGGAGTATTGGGGGCAAAAAGACCCGATAGAAAATTATGAAAAGTGGTTGCTTGCTGAGGGTGTTGCCAAGGCAGCAGAGCTAACCAAGATCAAAGAAAAGATCAAAAAAGAAATT
>CAXEKM010000649.1:0-5448 GCA_963996645.1 uncultured Marinoscillum sp. | reverse complement strand
TAAAGAAGTTAGTTTAAAAATTACGCCAAAAGATAATATTTGTGAGCTCCCAACAACAATTACTTACTTTTTACCCAGACTTGGAGTCAACCCTGGATCTTTGGTGGCCAATAAAACCATATGTTCTGGATCTAGTGCAGGTAATCTTAATAAAACATCGGGAAGTATTCTAATGGAAGGAGATAATGCTATTACTTATCAATGGCAAAAATCGACAAATGGAACTTCTTGGTATTTAACTGGTGTAGAAACTGTAGGTTATAATCCAACTTTAACACAAACAACATGGTTTAGAAGGCGTGCATACACTTGCGGCAAATATGAATATACAGATCCCGTTAAAATAACTGTCAAACCTACTTTGACTCCTTCATTGAGTTATGAAATAATTGCATCAGAATTATGTACTGGTAGTGGATATGTGGATTTAAGAGCTACTTCAAATGTTGAGAATGCCACATTTAAGTGGTACAATGCTTCTGGCCAACAGATAGGAAGTGGAGCTGACCTTTCGATGAGTAGTTTAACTTCTGATTTGAGTCTTTCACTAAAAATGACAGCATCAGGTACAGATGATTATTGTTTGAGTTCGACAAATAAATCCATACCAGTTAATATCCCTTTAAATCCGAATGTGACACCGTCATTAACTTTGAATGTTTCCAGAGCAAGTAAATGTCCAAGTGATCGAGTAACATTATCTGCAACGTCTAATGTTGCGGGAGTGTTTCATTGGAATACAGGGCAGACTGGGTCCCAAATATATATTGATAATGGTGTTGCAGGTAATTATTCTGTTTCATTGGAGTTACCGGATGATCCTTCCGTATGTTTCCAGGGAGGAGTTACATCTAGAAGTACTAATATTACGTTCGATCCGGTCACCACTCCTACCGTGTATATTAATGGAGCCAATAATACTTGTCCAGGTGAATCCGTAATATTGAGCGCAGTTGGTAATATCCCAGGAGCGACCTACCAATGGAATACTGGTCAAACAACTCAATCCATTGAGGTGAGTTCCACAAGCGACAAAAATTATAACGTAACTCTTACGGTCCCAACTGGTGGAACAACCTGTTACAGTAACACTTCTGTTACAAGTAGCAATCATTTGGTCGAAATCATTGATGAGGATTCAGATATTTATCCCACAGCAAGCATTTCAGGTAATACTCAAATTTGTTCAGGTGAAACTATTCGGTTATCTATTAATACCTCTAAACCGTACAGCAGCATTGTCTGGAGTACGGGTGCGACAAGCTCCTATATTGATGTCTCTCCAACTTCTAACCGAAGCTATTGGGCAGATGTTACGTTTGATGTGTCAGGTGCTTGTGTTACCGAATTTACCAAACATGTTGGTAAAACAGTAAAAGTTGGCGAGACCCCAGTTTTCGATATTATAACGTCAGTTTCAGCATACAATGAAATTACATCAGGAAATACGTCAAACCTCTGGTTTTGTTCAGATGTAAGTGAAGTAACGCTTGGTGTAGAGGTACATAATGTCACCAATCCTCAATTTGAATGGTACAGTAATATGGCGTCCAGTTCAGAACCTACCTTGACAATAGATTTATCACCAGGAGGATATACTTCAGCTTCTGTTGTGATTACTGGCTCAGGGGAGTGTGAAGGTAGAGTTGTTCGATATTTTAAAATTCGCACTGATAAATTAGATAAGTATGACTTTGACTTTGACCTCTCGGCCAATCGAGCAAAAATCTGTTCTGGAGATGGGGTAGAAATAGAGGCATCAGGAATTGCTAATACTTTCATTTGGGATGATGGATTTGAAGGAAGAGAAAGAACTTTTTTTCCTGAGGAAACAACTACATATACTGTAAGTGCAAATCGAGAGACTCAATGTGGCACCCATACAGAAATAAAGTCCGTCACCGTTGAGGTTGTTGATAAACCTAATGTTCATGTTTTGATGAACGGGGAGGCTCTTGATGTATCTAACGAAGAGGTATTAAGTGAGGATGATATTAGGAGAGAATATCTGGTTGATGTATGTCCTGGGGAAACTTTTGATTTTGAACTCATCATGGAAAATACCAACACCAATCAGGTAGATTGGAATATGACTGTACGGGAAAATGGGGATTGGGTCGGATCAACATCAGGTGATGATCATATTTTCCCGGTTACCTTTCAAGAAAATCAGTCTGTGGAGTTGCGCTATTGGGTTAGAGACGCTTCTGAGGATGTCTGTGATTTTCATTTTAGGGGTGATTTCTTTTTCAATTTTAAACCTGATGCTCCAGACTATTCAGCTGAATTAACTCTTGGACAAGCTGAAATATGTCCTGACGTTCCGTTCGAATTGAATTTAGCTCTTGAAGGTATTTCACCAGATGAACTAGACATAGTCTGGAGTCATGGTCCTGTCAACCTGACTCAACTCACAGAGACTATTAGTGAGACAACTACTTTTGATGTGACCATTTCACCTAAGTCAGAGCTGTATTGTGCAGAGGCTGCTGATGTGAAAGAGCTTTCCATCACAGTAGAGCCTAGAAATTTGGAGCCATCTACTCCGGAATTTACTGATATCGAAGAAGATCAGGCTTTAATGAGCTGGCCTTTAGTAGAAACAGCTTCAGGATATGAAGTGCAAGGTTTAGATATTGATTCACCGGAAAATACCTTTGGCATTCAAACGGTAAGTGAACCGCAGCTATTAATAGAATATCTGGAAGCTAACCATGAATATGAAGCGGCTTATAGAATTCTTGATGATGTATGTGGACCATCGGAATGGTCAGAGTCAGTTCCTTTCCTTACACTTCCCCCGGTTGTTGACATTGGTACTATGGAGTTAGTGCAGGTTTCACCATCTGTTTATGATTTCAGTTGGGTTGGTGAGCCTAATCATATACTCGATTTCGAAATTGATCGCATAGAGCAAGGTGAGTACATAGAAACATATACTTCGTTAGAAAACACTTTCTCCATTGAAAACATTGAAGAAGGTATTAATTATGGATTCATTGTTAGGCAAAGAAATGAAACCGGATTGTCTGTCAATTCTGATACCATTAAGATCATCACGGTAAACATTTTAGAGAGTCTGGAATTGCAGTTTTGTCAATCTGTTGCGCCTAATGTTGACTTCACTGTTGACGGCATGGTAGATGGTTATTGGTATACCCTGTATGAACAGGATGAGAACGATTTGGAAAACTGGACTTTATTTAATGAGTTTGCGAATACTTCAAATGAGGAAACCCATGTTTTTGAAGGGCTTACAGAAGGTAGTTACGAATTAAGAGTATTTCCTGAAGCAGGTGCTGCCGATATGGTCTACCTACAGAGTTTGACCATAGTGAGCGCTGAAAGCGGATGTTATAATACCATCGAATCCATTGCTTTTGATAATGAAGGAAATGAAGTAGCGCATTCAAAGGACTACTTTGATGGATCAGGGAAATTAATGCAGTCTCAATCTAAGGACTTCCTCCTGGATGAGATTTTTGCTTCTCAAGTTGTAAGAGATGATCTTGGAAGAAATATCTTAACCACATTATCTGCTCCAATTAATTCCAGTGAGTTTTTTTACTGGGAAAACTTCATCACCACACAGGAAAATGAACCATTTGATTCAGAGTCCATGACTGGTTTGCAAAGTTCTGGGGTTAATCAGGATACACAAGGGTCATTGGGATGGTATTACAGTGATAACAACACGTTAGAGTCCTATGTGCCAGCATCTGATTACCCTTATTCCAGAGTGATTTACGATAAGGATAACCTGGAAGTGCTGGGAGCTACTTCTCCTGGGGCTTCTAATGATCTTAGCCGCGAACAAATAGCCATTTCTCGAACATTTAAACTTGGAAGTGAATTAAATCATTACCAACAAATTGCTGCGCGTATCCCTGGAGCGATCACTTCTTACCAAAATGCTGCTAGCGTAACCGTATCTAAAAGTCCAAATGGACAACTTTCATTAGGTGTACAAGATGAATCGGGTAATATTTTGATGAGTGCTATGTCTGGAGACTGGATGTCTTATGTGCGGGTCTTTGATATTGCTAACGAAAACATGAATCATTATTTTGACTCTTATTTCTATATGATGGAGTCTGAATCTCAGGAAATATCGTATTACAGTGCCTCAGAAACGAGCGTTTCTATTGCCAATGCTTTAACTAATGAGGAATTGTTGAATATTGAGTTGCCGGGCACAATAGAGCCAACCAATACTTCCTTTGATCTGGAGAGTGGATTGTTTCATGCCACAACAGGTTTGTCTGAAAGTGGGTTGGTGTCAGATTTCTTGTCGATTAGTGCGACGCAAAATGTTGGTCAAATTTCTTACAACTTCTATAATCTACGTGGGCAATTGCTAGCTTCTATTAGTCCAAAAGGAGTATTAATGATGATTGCCGATGAGGAACTCTTGAATAAGCAAATTCAGTATTGGCCATTTACCTCGGTATATTCTTATGATTTCAAAGGTCAGTTGATCTCCATCAGTGAACCAGATGCTCATGAACTAGATAATCCTCTAGGGTCTGGTATCACTGAGTATGTTTATAGAAAAGACGGATCAATTCGTTTTTCTCAAAACCCAAAGCAAGGACAGTCGAGACTTTCCTACACCTCTTATGATCGTTTAGGCCGTCCGATTGAATCGGGTGAAGCCGATAAAAATTTCGTTTGGAATGATCCTGAAATTTTAGAAGCAACTGCCCGAAATGAATTCAGAAATAGAACAGACTGGATAGAAACGTACTATGACATGCCTGGAGATGTGTCTAATGGTTGGGTGCAAGAGTTTACAATGGGCGCAGTATCCTATACGCGAAATGAAAACACCACCACCTGGTATAGCTATGATGAACTTGGTCGTGTTACCTGGATGGTTCAGTATTTTGAAGATCTGGACAAGGATTTTACCCTACAATATACCTATGATTACTTTGGCAATGTAACGCAAGTTGTCTTCCAGGAGGGTGTAGTAGGAGCATATCAGAGAAGTGAAGCTTTTTATCATCATTATGAATATGATGCAAATCAACGGTTAGTTCAAGCCGCAGTTAGTTCTGATGGTACGAGTGAAACACTTGAAGTTCTTGCATCCTATGAGTACTACATGCATGGTCCATTAAAGCGTGTTGTTATTGGTGATGATTTGCAGGGCATGGACTATGTCTACACCATAGAAGGTGCGCTCAAAGCAATAAACCACCCTGATCCGGATAAAGATCCAGGTGCGGATTATTTATCCGGATATGCTGACGTTTTTGGGGCGTTGTATGATTATTATGAGGGAGACTATTCACGAAGTGGTACAGGCATACAACCCATTGCGGTTTTGAACAATAGCACCTTCCCTGATCAATACAATGGAAACCTGCTCAATAGGCTGAAACCATTTGAAGACAATGTGAAAATGAACATTTCCACAGTGCACCCGCAGTGCGCCAGTGCCTC
>CAXEKM010000648.1:0-3867 GCA_963996645.1 uncultured Marinoscillum sp. | reverse complement strand
TATAAGGGAGCTATCCGAACAACGCAGCGATTTGTGGAGTTATTGAAGCAATCAGATAATCCAAGAATCGTCAATGTATCCAGCGATTTAGGTTCTCTAACCATACAAAGTGACCCCAACTGGCAACATGCAGCTATCAAACCATTGGCCTATATGGCTTCAAAAGCCTCTTTGAATGCCTTCACCGTCACTTTAGCTTATGAATTGAAAGCATTAAACTTCAAGGTCAACAGTGTGAACCCTGGAGCTACCGCGACTGATCTCAACAATCACATGGGATCCAGAACGCCGGAATTTGCTGCACAGGTAATCGTACAAACGGCCACCATCGACTCAAATGGACCAACAGGTAAGTTCTTTAGTGAAGAAGGTGAACTGCCCTGGTAAGGCACTTTCAAAAAATGGATCACTTAAAAACTTCCATTGCGTTCGTATCTGCAACTGGAAGTTTTTTACATTTAAACTATACATTTCCTTATGTCCGGGCATTTTCAAAAGATCAAATCGATTTCCCAATACCATCAATTCATGGGTCTTCCAAGTCCAGAACATCCATTAATTAGTGTGATCGATTTTACACAGGTAGTATTGACTAAATCAGAGTCCCCTATTTCATACATTTTTGATTTTTATGCCATTACCCTAAAGGAGAATTTCAAAGGCAAAATGAAATATGGTCAAAAGGAATATGATTTCGACGAGGGTGTTTTATCCTTTATCGCTCCAGGACAGGTGTTCTCTTTTGAAATGAATGCTCCGCAGCAGCCTACCGGATTTATCATTCTGATTCATCCAGACTTCTTCTGGGGCACTGCATTGGCAAATGCTGGCAACAAATACGAGTTTTTTCAATACACGACCAATGAAGCTTTGTTTCTTTCAGACAAGGAAAAACGAATTCTCTTCAACTTAAAGGACATCATTCACGAAGAGTATCTATCCAACATTGATACGTTTAGTCAGGACATCATCATATCACAATTGGAGCTACTACTGAACTACAGCAACCGCTTCTACAAAAGACAATTCATTACTAGAAACAGGCTCAATGTAGATATTCAGCAAAAATTAGAATCGTATCTGGAAACCTATTTCAACCGTCATGACGCATTGAAAAATGGTTTACCCACCGTACAGCAGCTAGCAGATCAAGTCAACTTATCACCGAGTTATCTTGGAGACATGTTGCGGGCACTAACAGGAAGAAACGCCCAACAGTTGATTCATGACAAGTTGATCGAAAAGTCTAAAGAACTACTCTCCACGACCAACCTCTCCGTTTCAGAAATCGCCTTCCAGCTCGGGTTTGATTACTCCCAATCCTTCAGCCGACTGTTCAAAAGCAAAATGGATATCAGCCCAATGGAATTCCGCAAATCATTTCAATAAGGATTGGAATTTGACAATCAGTTTTCAGTCTACTGATTTTCTAATTACTGACTCACCGACTAACTGATTACTGATACACTGATCACTAAAACAAAAGGCAATAGACAACAACTCAATAGGCAAAGAGTAAGCTAGATGTTGGATGCTTGGTGTTAGATACTGATGGGATTCCTCTAATCACAGTTTACTGACACACTGATTACTGACAAACCAACTTACCGTTTACTGATACACCGATCACTGACTTACCGATTCACCGAAACACCAAATCACTGTTTACTGATCATCAAATATGATTCATATCAGTATTGGCCAATTAGCATCTAAATGAATCGTTATGCTTGAGGATAATTCATAAATTTCTTTCATGCCTCAGCCCAAGTTCAAAGTCGGAGAAAAGGTGCATCTCGTTCGCTACCCAGCGGTGGAGTTAGAGATATGTGAAATAATAAGTAACCATCCGAGCAAGGATGCTACTTTCTACTACTGTAGTTACCTGGATGAAGATGGTAAAAAGTGCGTGACTTCCTTAAGCGAAAAGGAATTGGCGAATTAAGTGACTTCCTGATCTAGATTAATTTTTAGTCCACTACGAACAACTATTCATTTATTATAGACTACATCATTTCAATCCAAAAAATAACACCCTAAATCAATGCCGATTGTACTTAAGTGCAAGGAATGATTGGGTCAAAACAGAGATCACCACTAGTATCAGACCCAGATAAAAACCCATATTCAGCTCCTCTGCCTCTCCGAAGAAAACAAAGGCAATGGAGATTGCATAAAGAGGTTCCAGATTGAGGGTTAAATTAACTGTAAACGCTGAGATTTTCTTCAGCGCCTCTGACAACAACACATAAGCTACCACTGTGCACAGCAACGCCAACAAGACTAAATTGATCACATCCCAAAGAGTTGGCATCCACTGAATGGAGTCGTATTGTAGGAAATAGACTGGCAGCACAATCACCAAAGCCAGTGCACCAACGATCATTTGGTAAAAAGTCAATAACCGACTGTTGTAGTGTCTCACCAATCGTTCATTGTAGATGGTGTAGGTCGCTGCAAAAACTGGAGCCAGAACTCCAAGTACAATTCCAAACCGATAAGAAACATCGAATTTAAAGATCAGACTGATACCGATTACCGTCAGCATACCTAATGCTAGTTCGGACCATATGATTCTTTTCTTGTTAATCAACGGAGCTAAAATGGCCGTAAAGAAGCTCACTGCGCAGTAGCAAACTACGGCAATGGACACATTAGAATATTTGATACTGGCAAAGAACAACAGCCAGGATGCTGCCATTACTAATCCAGGTTGGCCAATTTTCCATATCTCTTTAACCGTCAACGAATAGTTGATGCCTTTCCACATCAATAATGCAAACAAAAGAATGGCAGAGAATACAACGCGGTACCACGTGATGAGGCCTTCGTTTAAATCCACGAGTTTCCCAAAAATGCCAGACAAGCCCAGGAGCATCACACCACTGTGCAACTGTAAATATGATTTTCTCATTAAAAGCTATCGCAGAAAATGCTTACAAAGGCTAAGGTATCGGATAATTGTGAAGATGAATGAGATTAGTCAAGTAGTGACCAGGAAAATAGTGATTAGTTGAGTAGTAATTAGTTCATTGTTGACAGTGTCGGTCCACTGATTAGTAATCACTGTTCACTAATAACTGATAACCGATTATAAAAACAAAGAGCAATAGGCAACTACTCAATAGGCAAAGGGAAAGCTAGATACTGGATGATTGATGCTTGAAGTCTGATGGAGGTCCACTGATTACTAATCACTAATTCACTGATACACATATCACTGACTTACTGATCACCAATAATCCACTCAAATTAGCTAACTTCAACACTGATCAATTGCCCCATTTATGAAAAAGAACACACTCAATCGTCGAGATTTTTCTATCAAATCGGCTATGGGACTAGCCGGAATTGGTTTGGCCGTAACCAGTGAAGCTCAACCTAAAGAAGAAGCAGCCATTATCGCATTACTCGAAAAAGAATCTGCTACCTGGAGAGCTGGAGATAAAGAAGCACATGCGGAGTGTTGGCAGGCACGCCCTTACAGCAAAATCCTCATCACTACGAAAGACGGACAGTTTCTGGATATCCCAGTGGAAGTAATGCTCCATCCAAATCCGGAAATCTTCGGTAAGGGTGGTCGAGCAGAAAACAGCGATTATCGATTTAGTATCAATGGAAAATCAGCCTGGGTGAGCCACAAAGAAGTCTCCTATAGTCCTGATGGTAGTTCGCAAGAGTCGTATGAAATTCGCATGCTGGAAAAGATCAAAGGCCAATGGAAACTCGTCGGGCAGTCCATACATATCATTGGTTAGTTAGTGATTAGTTAACCAGTCGACAGTTTTCAGTTAACTGTATGAGTACCGCTATAGGCTGCTAACCAATTTCCTAAACTGCGTCCTGCCAATTACTGACATACTGATT
>CAXEKM010000647.1:0-1768 GCA_963996645.1 uncultured Marinoscillum sp. | reverse complement strand
TTGTTCACAGCAAGGATCGCATAGCCATGATTGACCAGGTATTGTATCAAAGCAAAGTAGTTGAGTCTGGATTGTCCACCAGGTCCACCATGAACCCACACCAAAGCAGGCACCTGGTTGGCTGGAGAAGCTTGATGAGGCTGGTAATACACAGCTGGAATCTCCAATCCATCAAATGATTGGTAGCGAACTACCTGACCTTCCACTAGGTCTTCTTTGCTGATGGCTTCATTGAGCGTGTTGGTTAGTTGCTTTAGCTCCTTCGTCTCGAAGTTATAGACATAAATATTACTAGGAGAGGCAGATGTGCTGACAATCAATCGAGCTTTCGTTTCAGTTTTAGAAATATTCACTGATGCAATACTTCCACCTTCTATCGCTGGTAATGCTACTTCATTTCCACTAGCCTGATCAAAGATTTTAACTACAGTCTGTGCATCCTGATTGATGCCAATTACACGATATTTTTCGTTCCAGGAGTCGTAAGCATACCATACATCCCAATCTGTTTCGTAAACTTTAGTCACTTCTCCAGACTCAAGATCTCTTTTGGCCAGGTACACAAAGTCAGAACCTTCATCAGTTAGATAGTATAGAAATTGATTATCCAAACTAAAGAACTGTGGAGAATACGTCGCATCTCCTTCATGCTCGGAAATATCTATTTTTTCACCTGTTTCACTGTTGTAGAGGTACATCTTACCATCTGCACTGGTAAGCGCTTGAGTCAACGCATAATACTGCTCATTAGATGAAACAGCGCCTACATCCATACCATCATTGTTCTGATAGATCATTTCCTTAATCGGCATTTCTTCATCCATCGATGCAATGGTCATCTTATACACATCCATGAAGCGAGGATCACGTTTGTTGGAAGCCATGTACATTGCCTCCTGATCTCTGGTCCAGCCCCAGAAGCCGTTTCGAACGCTATCTCCGGGTGTTAAATCCTTTGATTGTCCTTCAGTGGTCATCAATTCTACTTTGTAGTTTTCATTACCACCATCGTCATAAGAGAAAATGAAACGCTCGTCATTCGGGAAGTAGCCTTGCCCAAAATAAGAATCCTTGGTAGAAAAGGTTAATTGTGTTTTCTCACCGGTAGCAATGTCGATTTCGAAGACATTGTAAATGCCCGTCTCATTACTGTTGACCAATAATTTAGATTCGTCAGGGGAGAAGCTGCCTCCACCAATATTGATGTTTTCATAAAACTGCTCAATACTGTATTGCTTTGAGGGGAGTGTTTTCTCTGGTTGCTGCTGACAACCGAGAACGCCAATCATTAAAAAAATGGGGATGATTTGTTTCATACTCTTAGTATTAGATTGAAATAGACTTAGAAGCTACGAAGGATTCCGTTGCATCGCAAACCAATAGGTTTAAGGTTTTGAGTTATTCCGTTTGAAGTATGAAAATCGAATAATGTTTCGTTCGATATCTACTAACTTTCACCTCATGAAGATTTCATCCATTCAGCAAACATTTCTAATACTGATATCCTTTTTTATCCTTTTCTCCTGCGAATCCCCATCGGGTATTTCGGGGCATTTGGATGGAGTGGATGGGAATGAATACATTGTTTACATTATCCAGCCACAATCGCTTCAGGAAGTGGGAGCATCCTATTTTGGAACAGTGATTGATTCCGCTGTGGTGCAAACTGATGGATCTTTTCAGTTCAATAATATTCCTGAGACTGTATCTTCAGAATTACTTGAAATCGTACTGCAACCCGAGGGTAAGCCAGCTTCCTTTTTAGAAG
>CAXEKM010000646.1:0-4532 GCA_963996645.1 uncultured Marinoscillum sp. | reverse complement strand
GTCATATGAAGTTTCAGGATCAACCGATAATATAGGTTCTCCATTGCGTGGATGCTCATAAGTTGCCAGCATTTGCGCATCAAAATTGGACGCATTGTCACATTTTAGAAAATCACAATCTCCTTTGTCTCCAAAGTTACATGCAGAGGCATCCTCGCATTTGCTGCAAGAGCTTAATCCTAATTCAATGGATAGTAGGAAGATCAGGGAAATAGTTAGTCTGTAAGATTTCATTATGGTTCTGAATAGTGGCTGCAGCAAATGTACTGGTAAAATTGGATATAGCGCTTTATGAATGATTACTGAAGGCTAAAGATTACAAACCGTATTCTCACCCCTCCAAACGACCTCTTCATCTACCAGGTCTTCTATTTTGATGTCGCTATCCTGAGTGCCTATGACGCCTATTTCTTCTCCATCGCAGTTCCAGACTGTTCTTACATAATTGCAATTGGGGCAACAGTTGCCATAAGTATAAACAGTCTTGTCTTCATACCTGGCTTTGGTGAAATAGGTGTACTGCGCAGATTCCTCGTTTTTTTCTTCCGTTACAATGAGGCTTACCAGCCACGGAATCTCTTCAATTGGCTTGTTGTAGGAACATGCTTTGTAAACACTGTCTTCATCTGAACAACCACTGCTTAGGGCGAAAATTGAAACAATCAACAGACTTAATAGGCGAACTAGTTTTGTCATATTTTATGGTTTTAACTAGAGGACACACCTGATGCAGATAGCGTTGTAAATGATGAAAGAAGATCTTGGATTATAATTCAAGCAGATATTCACGTATGTTCTCTTCACTACTGAGACCCAGTTTTTTCTTCAGTCGATTGATCTTACTCTTGACAGAGCCAAGTGTGAGGTGCGTCACATTGGCAATCTCTTTGTTACTCATTCCAATTTTGATGTAGGCACTAAGTTTAAGGTCATTGATGGTGATAGAGGTACTTTTCTTCTTCAGACTTTCAAAAAAGCCCGGGTGGACATCTTCAAATCGGTGCACAAAACTGTCCCAACTCTTGTCCAATGAATAACTGTCTCCGATCATTTTGCGAAGGTCTTTCACTGTTGACTTGAGGTCATCTTCTGAGCTCAGGTTGGCTATTTTGTCATTGAGTATGCTTAGAATATTGTTTTTCTCATGCTGCGACATGGTGGCTGCAGCAAGTGCCCGATCTTTAGTGGCTATGGTTTGTTCAGAAATCTGTCGTTCCTTATTTCTAAGAGCTAGTAGTGCTTCATTTCGTTCTTTCAGCAGTCTGTTTGCCTTGGATTTTAAATTTTTGGAGTGATTGATCAGAAGGGAAATGGTGCTGATGATAATCACAGCAATAATCAGGATAATTTGTATGATTCGCTGGTTGCGTTTGTCTACCATTCGTTCATACTTCAATTCTTTTTCCAGATCTGCTCTTCGCAGTTCTTCTAGTGTGAGTTCGTTGCGATATTCCAATCGAGCAATGTCCAGAGCTTTGTCCTCGCTAAACAGTTTTGCTTTCTGCTCATTCATAAGTTCCAGGTAGTGAAGCGCAAGGTCCTTTTTGCCGAGAGCTTTGTATCCTTTGTAGAGAATTTCATAACGGCTTGCCAGGTTGTTGACAGATTCTGAGAAAAGAGGGGAGTCCATGGATTCACTGGCATAATCGATCGCTTTTTGATATTGGCCCAGCTCCAAATATACCTGTGCTTTACCTCGCAAGTTGATCCATTGAGTTCCTTTAAGGGTAGTGGCTATATTCAAAGCTTTATCAAAATAGGCTAGTGCCAGATCGTACTCTTTTAGGTTCAGGTAATACATCCCTAGCAGGTTGTTGGCTTGGGATAAGCCTTTTTTGTAATTGGTAGGAGTGAGCACTTCCATGGATTGAGACAGGTAATGCAAGGTGCTGTCTTGCTGATGGAGCCCCATGAATGATTCAGCCATTCCGATATAAACCATTCCTAGAGTGGCTGGCCAGTCTTCTTTGGTGTAAAACAATGTCAAATGCCTAAACAGATTTAAGGCTCCTTCATAATCATGAAGTCTGTTGTAGTATCTGGCCAGATTAAGCTTGGTGCTATTTAAAATGGATTCATTCTCTGCTGCATGAGCTACTCGCATAGCCTCCTGAAAGTGTTCAAATGCTTTGATTGGTTCTTGATTATCGGCATACAGACTAGCCAAATTGCGATGGTTGTAAGCGATACCGAGAGTATCTTTCGCAAGTTTTGCATGTTCCAGGCTCAATTCGTAACTGATCAAAGCAGAGTCTACATTTTTAGCTTCCTGATAGAGCAGAGCGAGATTGTTATAATTGAAGGCAGCACCTTGATGATCATTGTATCGATCATAAAGAACGATACTTTTAAGATGGTTTTGTTTAGCTTCTTCATGTCTGCCTATTTTCATTTGAGCAATGCCCATATCGTTAATAGCTCGGGCCAGTCGAATGGTGGTCTCTTTTGACAAGTCATTACTGCTAATATTGAGTAAAGGAGAATACGCTTCAACTGATGCTTCGTAATCATTAATCATTAAATAATAATCTCCATATAACTTATAGAAAAAGATAAGTTGATCAATGTTGAACGAACTTGAGGTTTCATTCTGGATTTGGTCGATTTCAACTTTGGCCAAACGAGTAGAATCCAGATCCAATAAGGAGTCAATCTCAGACAATTTTTGATCAATAGTATTAGCTGTCTGCCCGTAAACAGAAAAAAGAGAAACACAGAGGAATGTGCTAATCAGATAGTTGTTAATGCTAACCACAGAGCTCGTCAAATACGGTTGTTTTATATATTAATAATCCTTTCAAGAGCCATAATCAAGGTTTTTGCACCCCTTAATCTGCTATCTTAAGAATTACTTTTTTCGTCCATGCTAACCATATGCTAACCCCCAATATTTTCAATCAATCAGCGGTAGTAGCAATTTAGCGGTGAGCTGAGAAGCATGGCGGTTTCTTACAAGCTCGTAAATGTGTTGCGGTGATAGGTTCCGGAGAATAGAAGGTTCTCCGGAGCTTATTCTTTTCAAAGTTAAAAAGAAATTAAAAATCGTCTAGGGCCCATTTTAAAAGAGATAGATTCGATCTAGTCATCAATTCAAGATATTACTGTTTCGATTAAAATGTTGACGGTACTCTAAGAAGGGAATTCGGGCAGACGGTCTGGACCCTTTCTTTAGAGTATATATAAGAGTTTAAATCCGACTAAACTAAAAAACAAAAGCGACCAAAATTGGTCGCTTTTTTTATGACGGTACTTTTGAGGATTCTGTCAAATCCACTATCAAGGTGAGAGTCATCGATTAGAGCTCTTCTATTTCTGCTTTTAGTTCTTCTTTAGTTTTACCTGTTTTCTTCTGAAGTCTACCAAGAAGTTCATCGGTTTTACCTTCTGCAAATGTGAGATCGTCATCAGTAAGATCTCCATATTTCATTTTTAATTTACCTTTTACCTCGTTCCAGGTTCCTTTATATTGTAAGTCCATAGTGTTTTAATTTTGAATTCTAATAATAGAACACACAAGACGGTGTATTGTTTGAAAAACAATGCAAAAATCACTATTTGCTTAAAAGGGATAGCCTATTGCGAAGTTGAATACCATTGCTCTTGGATCTGGTTTGAACGATCCGGTAGGGGTGTCTAATGGAAATGCCAGGTCTCCTCGAATGACAAAGTTCTGTATGTCTACTCTCAGGCCTGCACCTGTGCCTACACCAAGTTCATTCAAAAATGATGAAGTGAATTGTGAGCCAGGAAGTGATTCATTGCCTTCTCTTAACCAGACATTTCCGGCATCTACAAACAACGCACCTTTCAAGAAACTGTAAATAGGGAAACGGTACTCTACGTTACCTTCTAATCTGATATCTCCTGTTCGATCAAAAAAGGAGGATGTGTTGTCTGAAGTTTCATCTGGTGTGTAAGTGCCTGGGCCGAGTGATCTGATTTTGAAAGCTCTAACACTGTACGGTCCTCCAGAGTAGAACTGTTTAGCAAATGGCATGGCATCAGAGTTGCCGTAGGCGATGCCTATTCCTCCATATAATCTTGAAACAATCTGATGTCCTTTACCCAGATTGAAATGGAAACGAACGTCCGCATCGGCTTTGGCGTATTGTGTATACTCTAGTCCGAAAATAGTTTCTTTTCCATTTTCGTTTTCAGCTTTGGTGAAAGCATTGAAGACATTTCCTGCAATGTCCAAATTGCTATTAAGATAAATTGGGTTCTTGATCTTTTGGTTTTTGAACTGAGAGTAAGTGAAGCTGTAAGTCATGCCGCCAATTAGCTCTTGCTGGAAGCTGCTAGCCAGATACGGATTGTCTGCGAGTATTTGTTCAAATTCATCCGTGGTTTTTGAAAGTTTTACCAGGTTTAGGCTAATAGGATTGAATTGGTGATAAATGTATTTAGAAGCATTCCAATCATATCCGTAGCTAGTTTGTAGTGTTCTGAGTTGATAAAGTTTGGACCTGTTTAAGTATTCTATCCCCAAAGAAATTTTTGTTTTAGGGACGTCATATTTAAACCTATCTACC
>CAXEKM010000645.1:0-5065 GCA_963996645.1 uncultured Marinoscillum sp. | reverse complement strand
CCAGGCCAGTTTCGGTTAATGCTGCTACCTTACCTTTGTCACGTGCTATTTTAGTAATCAGCTTCAAGCTTTCAACAAAATTTTGTACCTGCTGCTCCGCACTATCTAATCCTCCAAGGCGACCTACATCGCCATAATTATCAATGCCAATTATGTCTACATAGTCATCACCAGGATATCCCCAGAGATAGTTTTGCTCTGGTATAGTATCTAACCTCAATCGGCTCCTGTCAGGACTAAAGGCATATAGTAGGTGATGAAGGTCTTTCTTATTTTTTAAATAATCTACGGTAAACCGAAAAAGCTCGATATAATCTTCCTCAGAGACATTTCCTTTGCCCCACCAAAACCAATCTCCATTATGTTCATGCCATGGACGAAATATGATAGGAATCTTATCAAATCCTGCATTAAAAGAATCAAACAACTCAGCCAGAAGATCTAACTGCTCCACAAACTCATTGTGCTTAGAGCCTCCAGGCAAAAGATCATGAACTGAAGGTGTTTTATCCCAGCTATTACCGCCTGTAGTGAGATTATCAAGATGCCAGGAAAAGGTATTGATTGTGCCCATTTTGTAGGCTTTTTTCACCCACTTGCGCATATTAGCAAAACGAACCTGGTCAAGGTTACTGTCCTTGTCTAATCTACTCCCAACATCCCAACCGTGAACAGCCGGAAAAGTCCCAGCAGACTCTTTAACATCTGAACGTCCTTTTTCTTCCTTCCACCCGACCCCATATGCCTGATCATCCTGATGTCCAAACATAAATCCATGCTCTGCAATCAGATGTAAATTAGTTAGAAGGCTTTTCGTTTTCTTGGTGGCGTGATCGTCAATAGGATCTTGACCAAATATCCATAATGGCATATAGGTTAATGCCACGATTATCATATATCGCAAACTGCTCATCTTTTGGTTAGTTGATGATCGTTCTTGTTTTCAGCTTAAGCAAAAAGCAAAGGGGTGATTTTGCTTCACCCCTTCATTACCAAAATCTGAAGAAGTATAACTTTCATCAAGATTAATACTAATCGTATTAAATGATAATCACTGCATTTGGAAACATTTGAACCACCTAAAAAAGCGATTTATGACACCACCTCAGCACTTACTATCAGGATTTCAAGCATGATATAATTCCGAACAAAGAGGTTACCTAATGTTATCACATCGTATTAATCTAAAATAATCTTTAATTATTAATATTTTCATCGCCATGAAAAACATAATGATTCTGTGCCTGTTGGCACCTACTTTGGTTTTTGCACAGTACGAAAGCCGATCCATCACCGTATATGGTACCGCTGAACATGAGATTAAGCCAGATGAGATCTGGCTCGACGTAGAATTCTCAGAAAATGTCAAACTCAAAAATTCGGTCATTGAAGATCAAGTAAAAGAATTTCAATTGATCCTATCCAAGTATGACATTTCAGCCGAACAGGTTGAGATGACAGATTTTTCGAGCTCTAGATATCATTACACAAGCTCAAGCAAACGCGTTTCTCTGGAAAAACAATATCGAGTTAAACTAACCAATTACAGGGTATTGAACCAGTTGATCATGGACATTGTATCTACGGGAGTTGAGCGAGTATCCATATCAGATCTAAGGTATAACGATATTGAAACCATAAAACTTGAGGTTACAAAGGAAGCCATTGCTAATGCTCGAAACAAAGCAGCAATGATGGTAGAAGCTCAAGGTGATCAACTAGGCAAAACATTATCCATTAAGGAGTTTGGCACAGACGATAATGACTCAGAATATGGGTCTTATCGCTATGTATCCACCTTTGACTATCGATCCAGGTTAAGTGCTTACGGAGCAGTCAGTAGAGCTGTTTCTGGGCCTGAAGAAATCAACGTTGAAGATGTAACCATTAATTCTAAAGTAAGAGTCACATACATGTTGGAATAGCCTGACAGCTTTATTGTGTTCAAATACTAAAAAGGCCGTGCCAACATGCGGCCTTTCTTTATGCCATTTCAACCATTAGGAATGATCCCCTTTGCATGGTTGTCATCAATAAGATCTTTGGCATAACTCCACAATATGTTTGAGCCTTTTTCAATTTTCTGAGTCTTATGAATGACAGTACTATATGGAACCTGAAATTCTGCCCAGGTACCTCCTTCATTGGATGCATTCTGCATAATTGGTTCCAACCTGTCCAACGAATGTGCATATCGCGCTTCAGCGGTTTCTCCTTCTTCAAATTCCAGCCAGATATTTATCAGTTCATTAGCTTGCTCGGCAGGAAGCATCCCAAAAATCTCTTTAGCTGCTTTTAGCTCCTCCTCTGTATTGTCATGGTTTTTGGTGGTATCATAAAGAAAAACATCTCCCGCATTGATTTCTACAATATCATGAATCAATAGCATTTTGATGACTTTTAGAAGATCCACATGCTCATTTGAATGCTCTTTCAGCACCAATGCCATCACTGCTAAATGCCAACTATGTTCCGCATCATTCTCATGACGATCACTACCAAACAGTCGTGTTTTTCGTGTGATGTATTTAAGCTTGTCGATGTATTCGATAAAGGAAATCTGCTGATCCAGGCGTGAATTAATACTCATAAGTTTCTTAGTTAGCAAATGGCTAAATGAAACAATCGAGAATAAATAGCAAAGGAATTTGGTGACAATGGGTTAGATATTTGCCCACAAATTTCAAATTAAATAAAAAGCACCATCCGTTGCCGAATGGTGCTCTGTGCAATCGCTATCAAATATCAATCTAAACTAACTGATACTTCACCGCGAATATCTCTTGAAGAAGCTCCAACCCAAACAGTATATTCTCCAGACTCAACTTTCCAACTTGATGTTTCCACATCATAATAGCCCAATTCCGAAACAGGCACTTCGACCTTTACTTGCTTAGTCTCTCCAGCTTTCAGATCCAACTTTGCAAAGCCTCTCAATTCTTTGGCTGCTCGTTCAATTGCCGAGTTTTTCTTTCCGAAGTACACCTGTACTATTTCTTTACCTGCAACATCACCTGTATTAGCAACATCTAATGACACAGTTACTATATCTCCATTATTCATAACCTTTGGTTCCGAATAGTCAAAAGAAGTATAAGACAGTCCATAACCGAATGGATAAAACGGCTCTACATTTTTGGTATCAAACCATCGATATCCAACGAGAATACCTTCTTCGTAAGTCACCATATCTGGACCACCAGGAAAACTATTCGTAGCATGTGCTGGTGAATCTTCCAACTTCTTAGGGAAAGTGACTGGAAGTTTACCGCTAGGGTTCACCTTACCAAATAATACATCCGCGATGGCATCCCCAGCTCTGGAACCGTTAAACCAGGACCAAACTAGTGCATCTACTTGTTCGTGCACATTAGACACATCATAAGGAGCTCCTGCAATCATCACTACTACGGTATTCGGATTCGCAGCTTTAACTGCCGCAATCAACTCTTCTTGCGCAAATGGTAGACGCAACCCTTTTCTATCTTCCGCTTCTGTTTCTACCAGTCTGTTAGATCCCGCAAACACCACAGCTACATCAGAGTTGCTCGCAGCTTCTACAGCTTCTTTGATCAAATCAGGATCTGCTGAGTAATCAATAGGCAGTCCCCAGGAGCGATCAAGGTCATTTGGTAAATACTTCTCTTCGTATCCTTGAGCGTAATTAACTTTCAAATTCGGATACTTAGTAGTAATCGCATCATATGGTGTTACTTCAGTCTTGGTTTTTACTCCAGCTCCAAATCCCTGGTTAGCATGTTTTCTTTTAGCATTATCTCCGATCACGGCAATACTTGTTACCTGATCCTCTTTTAGAGGGAGGAGATTGTTCGCATTCTTTAGCAAAATAACAGACTCTTTGGCCACATTGTAAGCTACCTCTAAATGTTCCGGTGTATTGATAGAGCCTGATTTTCTACCAGTTGTATCAATAGCATGAACTTGATTCATTGCATACAAAATGTTCTTCACCTTGGCATCTATCATCGCTTCATCTACTTTTCCATCTTTCACTGCTCCTATAAGCGCATCAGAAAAATACCACTGATCGTAATCATCTATTTCAGTACCCATTTCTATATCCAATCCATATTTGGCAGATTCTACTGTAGAATGTACTGCTCCCCAGTCGGACATTACGAAGCCTTTAAAGCCCCATTCATCTCTTAGAATTGTGTTTAACATGTAGTCATTCTCAGACAAATAAGCACCTCTAAACTGGTTGTATGCACTCATTACGGAGTAAGCTTTTCCTTCTTGTACTGCTGCTTTAAATACAGGTAAGTACATCTCACGAATCGTGCGTTCATCAGCCTGCACATCAATGGAGCCTCTTAAAGTTTCCTGATTATTGATGGCGTAATGCTTGACACATGAGATCACATCCTGAGCTTGTAAGCCCAAAACATATGGCACTGCCAATTGCTTATTTAGAAAAGGGTCTTCTGTAAAGTATTCAAAGTTTCTTCCTCCAAGAGGAGAACGTATAAGGTTAACTGCAGGAGCTAACAATACATGTTTATTTCTTGCTCTTGCTTCCTGCCCAATAGCCTCACCATATTGCTTAGCAAGATCCAGGTTCCAGGTAGCAGACAATCCTCCTCCTGCTGGAAAAAAGGTTGCAAAGTCATTATCCCATCCTGCTGCAGCCCAACTATCATTCTGAATCTCCTCACGTACTCCAAGTGGACCATCAGTAGATGTCAAAGCTGGAACACCTAATCTCTCTACTCCTGCAGAGGTAAACTTCCCACTACCATGGAGCATGTGAACTTTCTCTTCCAGTGTCATCTGGGAAACTAATTGATCTATACTCATAGTTTCGTCTGTCTCTTTTGTCGTAGAACAGGCTATCATAAGAGTCAAGCCAAGAAAAAATAAATAGCTACGCATCACCTTTATCGTTTGTTTTGTACAACAAAAGTACATCTGCAACCCATCAATGATGGGTTGCTTTTTGAATAGAAAAGGGTAATGAAATGTATCCTAAATGTTTTAGACTTAAGATGAGACAGCTTATTGATTACAAGATGAATCGATACGTATATTTCAATAAGAAAATATT
>CAXEKM010000644.1:0-6533 GCA_963996645.1 uncultured Marinoscillum sp. | reverse complement strand
TTCATCGCTAACCGTATTGGTATCTACGCGATCATGTCCGGAATGCACACCATAGAAAAAATGGGACTTTCGGTTAATGAAGTGGATAAATTAACGGGTCCAGTAATTGGCCGTCAGAAATCCGCTACATTCAGAACCATGGATGTGGTTGGTTTGGACACTGCCGTGAAAGTAGCACAAGGTTTGTACCACGGATTGCCAAATGATGAATCACGTGATACGTTCCAACTACCTAAAATTGTACAGGAATTGTACGACAGAAAATGGTGGGGAGATAAAACCAAACAAGGATACTACAAAAAGGTAGTTGACGAAAAAGGTAATAAAGACATTCTTGAACTAGATCTTAAAACGTTTGAGTACAAACAAAAAGACAAGATCAAACTCGATATCCTGGACAAAACGAAAAACGAAGAAGATCTGAAAAAAAGATTCCAGATCGTTATCAATGCAGATGGACGTGAAGGAGATTTCTATAGACAGTCATTCTTTGATTTGTTCAGATACTGCACGAATCGTATTCCGGAAATCGCAGATGAATTGTACCGAATTGACCAGGCAGTAGCTTCAGGCTTTGGTTGGGAAATGGGTCCATTTGCTACCTGGGATGCTATGGGAGTGAAAGCCTGCGTGGATAAAATGAAAGAAATGGATCTGGCACCTGCAGCATGGGTTGATGAAATGCTTGCTGGAGGAAATGAGACTTTCTACAAATTCCAAAACGGCAAAAAACACTATTACGATATTCCGACCAAATCTTACAAAGTTGTTCCGGGAACTGAAGGATTCATCTTCCTGGATGCTTTCAAAGAAAACAACGTGGTTTGGAAAAATGACGGAGCTACCATCTACGATATTGGAGATGGCGTATTGAACGTAGAGTTCCACACGAAGATGAACGCTATCGGTGCGGAAGTAATCGAAGGAATCAATACAGCGATTACCATGGCGGAGAAAGATTACCGCGGAGTGGTGATTGGAAACGAATCTTCCAATTTCTCAGCTGGAGCTAACCTGGCGATGTTGTTCATGTTTGCAGTAGATCAGGAATATGATGAAATCGACATGATGATTCGTCAATTCCAGCAAACGATGACCAGAGCAAGATTCTCATCTGTACCAGTGGTTGCTGCAGATGCTGGCTTGGCGCTTGGTGGAGGTTGTGAACTTTCACTTCACTGTGATGCTATTCAGGCACATGCCGAAACCTACATCGGTTTGGTAGAAGTGGGAGTTGGTTTGATCCCTGGTGGAGGTGGTACTAAAGAATTGACTTTACGTGCTGCTGACAAATACATGCCGAACGATCCAGAACTGAATATTCTACAGGAATACTTCATGAATATTGCTACAGCCAAAGTGGCTACTTCCGCAGAAGAAGCAAAAGCAATGGACATCATCAGACCATCTGATAGAATTACCTTGAATAGATCAAGACTAATTGCCGATGCAAAAGCAAGAGTTTTAGAAATAGCCGATGCTGGATATACACAGCCTGTAGAAAGAAAAGATATCAAAGTACACGGAAGAACCAGTATGGCGATGTTCGAAGCAGGAATTATCGGGATGAAATATGGATCTTATATTTCGGATCACGATGCGAAAATTGCAAGCAAGCTTGCATACGTTATGAGTGGCGGTGACTTGAGTTCAGAAAGTTTAGTTTCTGAGCAGTATCTCCTTGACCTAGAAAGAGAAGCTTTCTTGAGTTTATGCGGAGAGCAGAAAACGTTGGAAAGAATCCAGAGCATTTTGTTCAAAGGACGACCGTTGAGAAACTAAGTTTCTCTAGACAAAAGATGTAAGACAATAGATTTTAGATCATGCATAATTTCAAAGAACTAAAAGTCTGGCAAAAGGGAATTCAATTGGCTGTAGATATGTACAAGCAAACCGAGAATTTTCCGAATGACGAAAAATTCGGATTGACTTCTCAAATGCGTCGATCTGCAGTTTCTATTCCCTCAAATATTGCTGAGGGCTGTGGAAGAAAAACAGATAAAGACTTATCTAATTTTCTTTCTCATTCTTTGGGATCTCAATATGAATTGGAAACTCAATTGATCATATCAAAAGAGGTTCAATTGATTGCTGATATGGAATTTGAAAAGCTTACATCAGAACTTAACGAAATACAGAAAATGACAAAGACATTAATAGATAAGTTCTCAAAGTCTAATGTCTAGAGTCTAAATACTTAAAATCTTAAAAAAATGGATGCATATATAGTAGCCGGATATAGATCAGCAGTAGGAAAAGCCAAAAAAGGCGGATTCAGATTTTATCGTCCTGATGATCTGGCAGCAGACGTAATAAAACATTTAGTGGGATCGATCGATGGATTTGATGCCAAAAGAGTAGATGACCTGATTGTTGGTAATGCGATTCCTGAAGCAGAGCAAGGAATGCAAATGGGAAGAATGATTTCACTTCTTTCATTACCAATAGAAGTTCCAGGTATGATTATCAACAGATATTGTGGATCAGGATTGGAAGCAATCCACCTGGCATGTGCTCGAGTACATTCAGGCACTGCCGATTGTATCATCGCTGGTGGTACAGAATCTATGTCGTTGGTACCAATGCTCGGATACAAAACAGCACTGAACTGGAAAATTGCAAAGGACAATCCTGAGTATTACTTAAGTATGGGTCTTACAGCAGAAGACGTAGCGAAAGACTTCAACATTTCTGCCGATGACGCGAATGAATTTGCTGTGGCTTCTCATCAGAAAGCCGCGAAAGCTATTGCCGATGGCAAATTCAAAGATGAGATCGTTCCGGTGGAAGTAGAAGAAGTGTACATGGAAGGTGGTAAGCGCAAAAACCGAAAGTATGTAGTAGATACAGACGAATGTGTGCGGGCAGAAACCAACATGGCTTCACTAGCTGGTCTTCGACCAGCATTCAAAGCTGGTGGTCAAGTTACTGCGGGTAACTCTTCCCCTACTTCAGATGGAGCTGCTTTTGTGATGGTAATGTCTGAGAAAATGGTGAAGGAATACAACCTACAGCCAATAGCCAGAATGGTAAGCTATACTGCTGCAGGCGTAAATCCGCGAATTATGGGTATTGGTCCAGTAGAAGCAGTGCCGAAAGCATTGAAGCAGGCTGGTTTGAAACAAAGTGATATTGATCTGATCGAATTGAATGAAGCATTTGCCGCACAGTCATTAGCGGTAGTTCGGGGATTGGATTTGAACACAGATATTTTGAACGTAAATGGCGGAGCAATAGCTCTTTGTCACCCTCTAGGATGTACTGGTGCAAAACTTTCCATTACCATGTTCAATGAAATGAAGAGACGTAAATCCAAATACGGAATGGTGACTGCCTGTGTAGGAGGTGGTCAGGGAGTAGCTGGTATTTATGAATATTTAGGTTAGATTTCCACAAAAAAGGGAGCCACGGCTCCCTTTTTTATTTTGTATACTTTCGTTTGATCTTATTGATCTCTGAAGTCAATTTCACATTGGCGTGAACAAATCCATAAAGATCCATAACTGCTTCCAGCGGATAACTCAATTTTCTAGCCATATTGAGGCAATACATGATTTCCTCATCGAAGATCTCTCCGTCCACCTTCATTAAATGAACCAGGTTGTATAATGTATCAAACCGATCTTCATTGGTCAGCTTGCTGAGATCTACTTTGTCTACAGGATTCTGGATCATGTAGTCGATTTCCTCCGGACTCATTCCATGAGCTCTACCTATTTTGGTAATTAAACTTTTTTCAGAATCGTCAATTTGACCATCAGAATTGGCCAGGTTAATCAGTACGGAGAGTTGTGTCTTGCTCATAAGGCGGTTGTTGTACTCTCAAATTAAAAAAGTCTCCCATAATGTACATTACAAATGAGAGACTTTTAATTCGATAACCTCTTCAGATTACCTTTTTGACTTGCAAAAAAAGAAACTATTTCAAAAAGTTTCCTTACGACTTATTACTAAGGCACGCAAAAAAGCCAAAAGGTTGTAAGAGAAGTAAAATAATTTTTTTGGGGAGTGGATGATTTGGATGGTTGGAGATAAAAAGAGAAAGAGCCGAAGCGAATATAGAAGAGATTTTATACCAAAAGATTAAGCGAAATTTCCATAATACTTCAGGCTCTTTCTGCAACCATCAACCTAGCAGCTAGACAAACTGCTATTCAAATATACGAATACACTTGAATAATGATGCATGTAAAAAATCACTAAAATTCGTTTCCTGTACGTATGAGCACTTTTTGCCAAAAAATTAGGGAATATACCTAGTAAATTAGGTAAATAAGCAAACCGAAAACTACCCTAAATGTGGTACTTATAAACTGACAATATGGTTTTGAATAGCAAACTTCACTAGCCCTACTGCATTCTTCGCTTCGGTTTTACGCATAAGATTTTTTCTGTGCGTGTGAATCGTTTGCTCACTGATGTATAGTTTCTCGCCAATCTCCTTCATGGTCAACTCCTGGCAGATCAATTCCAGGATTTCGATTTCACGTTTGGTCAATTGGTTTTTGTCATCTTCCAAAAGTTTATCTGCATTTCCAGATCTTACTTTTTGATGAAGTGCTTTGGCAACTAATTGATTGTAGTAGAAATCGTTGTTGATCACGGACATCATTGCCTTCTGTACCTCTTCAGGTTCGGCACTTTTCAGAAGATAAGAGTGAACACCTATTTCTATAAGATCAGAAATAAGTTTTAGAGAATCATGCATGGAAATCATGATGATATAGGTATTCGGAAAATTGTTGACCACTTTTCTGGATGTTTCCCATCCATCAAGAACTGGCATTTCCAAATCAAGTAATAAAATGTCTACCGGATTTTCATTGAGATAATCCAGTGCTTTTTGACCATTCTCCACATCATGTACAGATACCACTCCCGGAAAAGTTTTGACCATCATGGACATACCTTTTCTAAACAATGTGTGATCATCTGCAATTAATACCCTTATCGCTTTATCATCCATATCTATGCACCGTGGGTTAAATTTAATTAATAAATGATGATATAACGTTTAATTTTTACCGAATCCTTAATAATCTGATCTTATGAAATGGCAAATTCAATTGGTTATGATGATCACCCTGATATCATGCCACCCTGATAAAAACAAAAGTATAGCCTTAGATGAACTGAGCTTTAAAACTACAGATGCTTCAGAATTGTATTTTAAAAACGTTCGTCAATCAGATTATCAGTTGGAAGAAAAACCAGAAGCTGGCATGAACGTGTTTCGATTGGAAGGATTAACCTTAGCTGCTATCTTAAAACCTGCGATCATCATCAATTGGCGAAATGACATGGCTTTCTTTTATTTTGAGCAACTGTCAGAGAGTGAAGAATTGATTCTTGAAATATCACTTGATGGTCAAAAAAAGGGGTTTGATTTGTCCAATCAACAAAATCATGCAGAATTGGCTAGACAATTGTACAATGCCATACTGGAAAATAAGAAGATCGATACTCCAAATGAATCTGTTTTTGAAACTGCAGAAGATCGAGAAACTTTCCGTCGTATGTACTTTGATTATCTCCGGTTGGTAGACATTCGATAAACTCAACGTCATTGAATTATATAACTTATTGAGGATTAAGTACTAGTTAGAATACAATTAAAGTTTTCTTATTGTACTTTGGGCAGCACAATAATTTATAATTTGAATTACTTTTGCGTATCTTTTCAAGACATAAATAAGAAGCAAGCTTCGAATGAGCAATATCCCGCTTAAGACTCGACTCAATTATAAGTTTGACAGCTTTATCTCAAAAGGTACCGTAGCCATGATTTACGGTCTGGGATTACTGTCTTTAATATTGATTATTTTCTTCGGTACATTACTGTTGGTTTTTGGATTACATCCTGATGCTGATACGTCATTTACTTTCTTTGAATCCCTTTGGGAAAACCTCACCCATATTCTAGATCCAGGTGTGCTTGGAAATCACGAGGACAACTGGCCATACAGATTATTTATGATGGTCACGACATTCCTTGGTCTAGTGATTATCTCCACATTGATAGGTTTGGTATCTAATGGTATCCTGACCAAAATGGACGAACTTAGAAAGGGTAGATCATTCGTTATTGAAAAAGACCATGTATTGATTTTAGGCTGGTCTTCAAAAATATTCACCATCATTTCAGAAATCTGTATTGCCAACGAAAACCAAAAAAGAGGGGTTATCGTGATTTTGGCGGATATGGATAAAGTGTTGATGGAAGACGAAATTCGTGACAAGGTTGGAAGTACTGGAAATACGAAAGTAATCTGTAGAACTGGTAATCCAATCGACGTACATGATTTGTACATCGCCAATCCTTTTGATACGAAATCTATCATCATTCTCGATAAGGACAATGAGAACTCAGATTCTCAAATCATAAAAACGATCGTTGCGATTGTAACAAATCCAGAAAGAAGACCAGATCCATACCATATCACTGCGGAGATGGAAGACAAGCGCAACTTTGAAGTGGCGAAAATGGTCGGTAAAGATGAAGTGGAGTTGATCCTTTCGGATGAGATCATTTC
>CAXEKM010000643.1:0-5176 GCA_963996645.1 uncultured Marinoscillum sp. | reverse complement strand
GTGAATGACTTTCTCAGGTGGACAATCAACAAACCCCTAAATAAGACCCTTTAATAATTACTAAACATACCTAATGATGAGAAGACTAATTATCCCTTTTATGGTGTTATTGGCTGGTTGCGACAATGAACCGGAATTAATCTGCCAGGACCTCACACCTGATACTGTAGAAGAATGTGTGACAGAAATTAATGTGACAAACGACGAATGCATTATTTTGGAATCAAGGCACAAATCTGGCTTGTATAAATACGTCTATCATCACGATGGTACTAATTATGATACCGTAAAATCCTATTCGTCTGTAGATGGCGAATTTGAGTTAAATAAGATTTATAGTCTTGAATACAATTCGAATGGGCTTTTTTCTAAAGTTGATCAAGAGAACGAAGATGGAAGTATTTTTACCTTTCACTTTACTTACGATGAGCCGGAGATGACCATTCGTTACATCATTCGTGATAGTGAGAATTCAGTGATTCAGGACTATACCACGCCATATCTTTATCTGCCTAATGTTCCTGATACTTTGTATTACATAGATTATACGGCTATGTGGCCAGGAACATCCGATAAATTTATTCTGGTTGAGGAATTTTTGGCTGGTAACAGCGTCAGAGGATATCAATATGATGAAAATGGAACATGTGAGTTTCAAGGTGAGATGTTTAGTTTAAATACTCGCTCTTACTATGACAATAGACCAAACGTTTATACACCAGAAGTTATCCTGGGTCTCACTCTTGAAAGTAATATTTATATTGATTTCAATAGAAATAACCAGATCGGTTATGCTTTTGGTGATGAAAGCACGGCCTCTTCAACTTGTCTAAACTTACTCACGAACGGAAGCGGAGATTATTGGTTGAAAAGCACTGAGAGTGTAGAGTTTATCTATGATTGCGAATAGTCCGTTTAGACTGAAGCTGCTCTATTCGATCCAACTGTTTCTCTGAACAACTGTGGAGAAACATCAGCGTAGTTTTTGAAAAAACGACTGAAGTAATACTCATCTTGATAACCAAGTTCGCTGGCGATTAACTTCACTTGCTTGTCAGTGAGATACAGCTCGCGCTTGGCTTCAATGATGATCCGTTCGGATATGAGTTCAGTCACTGTTTTATTGAAATGCTTCTTCGTTGCTTTAGCCAATGCTTTTGGACTAATATTGAGCAAATCTGCATAGTCACTAGCTGAATGTTTGCAACGGAAATGCTCCTCAATCATCTGTTTCAGGTTTTGCAGCATAAACGGCTCAGTTTCGCAGTTTTTATGCTCTAGTGCATCAGGCTGATTATCGACTTTTTTTCTAGATGCAATGATGAGAACGATCTTAAGATAAGAGACGAGTAATTCATGCTGTGCCAGATCGCCATGGACCATCTCATCTTTCATTTGTTGCAGCAACGGATGTAATTGATTGGCTGCTTTCTCATCCAGCTGGGTTACTGGAGATTCGTAGATGTTGTTAAAAAGTACTCCATTACAAGCTACTGCATCGTGATGTTTGTGAATGCAGAAGAAGTCTGGATGAAAGTTGATGGAGATACCTTGTACTTCTTCAGTAGAAGTCAACATAAACGGTTGATAAGGGGTAAAGGCAATCAAAGAATTGGGTGCCCAGGTATATTCTGCAAAATCAGCAGCAACCTTTCCTGATCCTTCCAGCACCCAAATCATCGAATAATAATTGAGCCGCTGAATATGATCAAATCGTTGTAGACTGTTGAAGGAAAATAGCTTCAAAGCAAGGTTTCCATTGCTTTTATCTATTAGAGTCAGACTGTCGTCAATATTCAACATGGCTTTAAATTAATGAAGTTTTCGTTCTGATTCTTTGATCTCCAGGTCATTTATACTCGCATAACGTTTGCACATCAGTCCGTTTTCGTCAAATTCCCAAAGTTCATTGCCATACGCTCTAAACCACTGGCCTTCTGCATTTCGATATTCATATTCGAAGCGTACTGCCATTCGGTTTTCACGAAAGCCCCAGAGTTCTTTCTTGAGCTTGTAGTCCAGTTCTTTTTCCCATTTTCCTTTCAGGAATTGGCGTACTTCAGCACGTCCGTTGATGAAGGTGCTTCTATTTCTCCATTCCGTATCAACTGTGTAAGCCAAAGAGACTTTATCAGGATCTTTGGAGTTCCAGGCATCTTCTGCTAATTGCACTTTCAGCTGTGCGGATTTTAGATCAAATGGAGGGTAGGGAGGTCTTTGTTCTTTAAAATTCATGGATGTAGTATTCGTCTGTGAAACTTGAGCGCAAGGCTCCCCTTGCGCTCAGTGATTTATTTGCTTTTTACTTTCGGCCAGTTCTTGTGGGCTGCAGTTTTGAGGGATGATGTTTCTTGATTCCAGAGAAGGGACGTGTTGAAGTTGTCTCCATTAAATTCTCCGTTGAAAAATAAGTAGAGCTTTCCATCGATGATGTCATAGGTTTCCGGATTGATTGGAAACTTGGCTTCTTTGGCTGCAACTCCCCAGGCACAGTAGCCACCGAATTGGGGCAAATATTTTGTAGGGTTTCCAAGAAAGAGATCTCTGTTTTGGTTGTTAGCAAACCGGTAGGTTGCTCCCTCATACTTGTAAGTGATTGTTGGATTTCCTTTCGTTGGCTGACTATTGAAATAAGCTACCACATCGTATCCACCTATTGCTAGTCCTTTTTCATCTACTGGTGGTGTTTGTGCATTGACAGCCCAGTTTGCGAGCATGATCAATGCGGTCATTATTACTTGTTTCATGATTGTATTGAGTTTGGAATGAATGTTACACCGCGAATACGGTTGCTTTCACTTCTGGGAAGTCGATTTCCGTGTTTGCGGTATTATTAAAGTAATTCGTGAAGATGTTCAGCGCCACGTGAGCAACGATTTCGCTTACCTCACCTGCAGTATATCCAGCCATTAGTACTGCACGTACGTCTTCGTCAGTGACTCTTCCTTGTTTTTCAACTAGTGTGCGAGCAAAAATTAAGGCTACTTCGATTCTTGAGTCAGCGTTAGAAGCTTCTCTTGCGCTGTTTAAAGATTCATCATCGATACCTACCAATTTGGATCCAATGAAGGTATGAGCAGAAAGGCAATAGTTACATGCGTTGGTTTCAGCAACCGTTAGTGCTATCAGTTCGCCAAGTTTTGCGCTGAGTTTTCCCTGACTCAACGCACCACTTAGGTTGAGATATCCTGCAAGTACTGCTGAGGAATTTCCCATGGTGCGCATCATGTTCGGGACCATGCCCAGTTTGGATTGGATGCCGTCAAAAAGTTCTTTTGTTTTACCAGTTGATTCTTCTGGTTTTAGAGCATTTAATCGTATCATTTCGTTTGTGTTTTTTATGATGACACAAAGTTGAAATGACCACAGGTGGTATAAAATGGATAATCAACGCAACGAGATGGACGATTTTCCCCACAACCAAAAATGGGGTGATTGATTTTCAGGTTTTTAATGGTGCGGGTTAGAAGGCTCATACCGATAATGACCGATGATTTTGTAGTCAAATAGCATGTCTTCCAAAACTTGTCCTCTTCCAATATTGTGTACAATGAGATACCGCGTTTTCGAAGCATTCAATTGGTTGCTAACAAGGCCAATGTGTGTAATGGCTCCACCCAGGTTCCAGCATACCACATCACCAGGTTGGTAGTTCTTTGGGGCAGAAGTGATTGTTAATGTTTGCCCTTTTCGTTCAAAAAAGGTCATAAGATTGGGAACTCTTCTGTGGTCGATGTTTTTATAAGTTTTCTGGAGTCCCCAAATCGTAGGATATATCTGGAAATTAGCAATCATATCTTCATGAACTTCTTTTTGCAAATCAATTCCCAATTTGCGATACGCACGGATCACCACATCAGTGCAAACACCTTTTCCTGCAGGAACATCACCATTTGGGTAACTGATTGAGAAATAACCTGGGTCGTAAGTTACCCGGTCGTGTGTAAGTATCAGGGCGGAGTCTGACAACTGGCTGAAGAAATCAGTTTGACTCCAGCACCACTGTGGCAACAATAAAAGCACTACGATCAGATGTTTCATAGAGTGAAAGTTGGTGCTTAAATAACCTGCTAAGGGATGTGATTATTGTTCTTAAATCTGTTTCGTAAAAGAGAATTGATGAAGTGTTTTGACTCTTTCTGCTTTCTGATACCAATCATTAAAAACCAGTTCCATAGACTCCACCGTGAATGTTCCAATCATGATTTCTTTCAATTTATGTAGGATCAAAGCGAAATGATTATGGTCAACCATTGGCTCTCTAAATCGAATAACGGTAGAGTGAGCTGTCTGAATGGCGTAGCGCTTGTCCAATGAGTTTTCTAGATCCGAAGATTTGAACGCTTCCCTCAACCTATCTCGAATTATGCTTAGCGTGTCATCTACAGGAAATCCTTGAAGCATGATACAGGATGAAGAAGCCGTGAGCCCATCAAATGAAATATTGAATGGGTTAATGTCCGCCAGGCAGTCCTGAATGATGTCAATGTACTTACTGACATCTATTGAGGATAACTCGAATCCTGAATAGCACGAGATGATGGACATCACGGTGATGTGCATGTCTGATTCTGGGTAGTAATACTGATGAGGTTCGATCTGCCTAAACTCCTCTAGAATACCACTGATCTGTTTTTTCATTACTTCGCCTGGGCGAATGAGTAAAGTGATGCCCAGACGATCATCGTCAGGTGAATCGATCAACGGATCTGTTTCATAAGTACCTACCTGAATTTGTGGGTACGCATTTTGATACATTTGATGGTATTGAAGGGATAGTGCTTTGGTCATACACCAAGGCTAACGACCACACGAATGATGTGTTCGGATTAATTAGTGATTTTAATCAATAATGTTTTCAAACCAGACAGTTAGTTTTTCAATGCTTGCCGGATCTATGGCATGCCCATATCCATGGGTGTGAAATTCGAGGCTTCTGATTTTACCTTCAAGAACCTCCTGCGCTTCTTTGGCATAGTTGAAAGTCAGCATTTTGTCTGCAGGGCTATGGGACATAAAGACATCCATTTGCTCCAGAGAAATGTCTTCAAGGGCTTCCTGATCTTCTATGAGCATTCGTCCGCTAAATGCAGCAATACCCGTAGCCAACTCAGGTTCTGCAATGGCCACAGAATAACTCATAATGGTTCCCTGACTAAAGCCTAATAAAACAATC
>CAXEKM010000642.1:0-4066 GCA_963996645.1 uncultured Marinoscillum sp. | reverse complement strand
ATCCAAGATAAAAGCAAATTTCCTTTACTCTTTTCGAGATTCATTTGTAGTGACATAGTACGAGTTATTTTAAGTGTGAAATAATTTTCTTTTGGCGATCGGATAGATCCATCACCTCGGTGAGCGTAACCACTTTTTTCATACCCAGCATAGACAGTATGGCGGAGATACTACCTAACCAGTCTGGAAGCATGACCAATATGACATCCTGTACAGTAAATAGGAGTTGATTTAAATGATCTAACTGAATCTTTCGGGCAGCTTCATTTTGAAGCATTTGACTTCTGGTTTTGGTCAGACTCATCGCTCTGTCTTCAAATCGTCGCGCCAACTTCGAACCAGCTTCTCCCTGTTTTTCAAAATACTTACTCAGATAACTTGCAGCATTCGCAGCACACAACACACGGTTTTCTAAGCGTTTGATCTCCTCTTGAATTTGACACAATCGCTGATGCAATTGCAAAAGTGTCTCTGACTCTCTATTCAACACTTCCACTAATTGAGACAATTCCTTTTCTGCACTTTGAAGCTCCTCAGGAGAATCATACTCTGCATTGGACAGCTTGAGAAATTTGGTAAAAAATCCATCTTTATTGAATTCCAAAACACCTCTCAAGTCTATGGATTGAAGAATATCCAATACGCGATGCACACGTGTCTCAGCAATATCCAATGATTCATGACGAGTCATTTGTAGCATGATCATCACTTGATCACTGTAGGATTTTTGCAGGCTTTGTTGCCAAAGCGTAATTGACGAAGGACTAGATGCTTCGATGTTTGTTTCAAGAATCAACTGCAATATCAGCTCATTGTCTGCATTCGATAAATCACCAAATTCATTGTTTATATTATCTAATGTTATAGGCAATCTATTTCTTCGATTTCCCTGTATCGCTGAAGGCCCAAACGTTGGTATGGAAGGCTTTTGCTCTACCACAACTTCGTCCTCCTCCTTACTGGAAATCACAGAAGGCTTATAGGCATTTACCTTGTTTGAAATAATTGATTCAGCCCCGATCACCGTTGGTTTAGGCGATGTTGGACGGACTTCATCCGTGCTGATGATCGATGGCCGAATCTTCTTATTCATGGAGTTAATCAAATTGGAGTTTTATAAAATGTATTAGCTAAACGTGGACAGGATGCGGTTAAAGTCACCGTTAAACCCTACACCAACTGGATGAAATTGGAAAGTGCTGTCTTCAGTCAAAATGATACTACCCATTTGCACTGCATCAAAAGACGCAAACTCACTGGACAGCATGTATTCGCACAAAACAGTGCCTGCATCATCTTTAATGGTGATTTTGGCTTCTTTTACTTCCGAAAATTTCTTCCCGTGTGGAGCGTGTATGGTTACAAAAACAAGTATCTCGTTTTCGCCATTTTTGATCTTAGATCCGTCTATTAGAATGGTCTCATCTACATCCTGAGTAGTACCGTCTCTACTGTCTCCACCGTGAGTTAAACTACCACATGGAGTAGAGAAAGATCCGTCCGAATTGCTCACCAACGTACCTGCTGGATTCGTTGATTTACAATTGTAGGTCGAGAGAATTTGATCAAACGTATTAACCTTAGCACCATCTCCGTTGTTTCGGGCAAGCAAAGCATGTGCGTCTACATCGGCAGTACTGTCCCACGAAAGTTCGATATTGAAAATACTCTCTTTTTTTAGTGATAAGCTAAGCTTAGGTACACTGTCCCCAGGCTTCTGAAGTTTCATTTCTAGCATAGTGAATAAAATTTAAGGGTTGTAAAAACTAATATGGAAGAGCTTTTAATTGGCGGCAAGTTCTTTTCTTACGGCTTCAAACCGGGCTCTGGCGGTATTAAACTTTTCTTCATTGATCGCTTGCGCCTTGTTGATCAAGGTCTTGATCTCCACTGCATCCGCAATGATCTTTTCAATCTGAGCTGCCTGCTCCAGACGATTATCTCCTGGATTGGACATGGCAGTTGTGACGATCTCCTTAGTAATCTGACTTCTAACCTTTTGCAGTTGTTCATCCATTTTGGCTTGTCGTTCAGCAATTTGTTGAACGGCCTTCACATTAAACGCCCCATTTACTGCGAGCAGAGTGGTTTTAATGCTTGAGAACCTACTAGCTGCTGTTATGGTTGTCTCCTGCAGTGTGGCAACACCTGCTTGCTCAATCTGCTGAATGATAATGTGATCAGCTGGCAATCGCATGTAAGATCCTACCAAAGACAGTGTCCTACTTTCCAGCAGTTGCACCTTTTGGCGCATCTCCTGGAGTTTTGCCTGAGCAATTGGATTATCCTGTGTTAGGTAATCGTTTGAGGCCTCCATTTCAGCTAATTCAGCTTTGGCATTACTCAAAACTATCTCAGAGGAAGCGGCGACTATTGCAAAACGCTCCAGATGATCGTGGTACGATTGCTTCAAATCACTCATGGTATCTAATTCAGCGTTAAGCTTCTGAATGCTATCAAACAGGCCGTTTTCAATCTGTTTGACTTGATGAACCAGTGTTTGGGTCTTCCCAGAAAGCACATCCTTGATTTGGTTGTAGGTTTCTGAAGCTACCTGTTTGGGGCTTTTACCGCGCAGCATTCCCCAAAAACGCGCCATGAATCCTGGTTTGCTATGTTGGATTTTACGCAACACCTCTGGTAGGTCAGCATCCTTCACTCCTTTCTCGAGCTTTTCAAACAATTGAAATACCTGATTAGCGGAAGCAGAATCGAGACGCGCCAGGAAACCATCAAGGGTATCCTGAAGTGCCTTTTCTGCACTATATCCTATCTGAATAATATCTGCCGAACTAAGTTCATGAACGTTTATTGCATTAGCTATTTGTTCGACTTCCTGTTGCTGACTAGCATTCAGGTGAAGTGATAGTTTTTGCGAAGGTCCCGGGAGGGGAACATCTTCCGAGTCTTTGCCAGACTCTTTTCTTAAGGTTTCCATAATATCTAAGTTTTAGGCGATGGCCTGCTAAAAGGACATACCAATCCTGTATGATAAGTATCATTTTTTGCCTCAACTGAGAATTTTCACCATAGAATTTCCTCTCAGTTCAGTGAATTCAAAAAGTGTAGATTTTATCGGTTTACATCTTGGCTTTGGTTTGGTCTCTTAGCGACCGAGTTCATTTGTATATACGGGTAGAGGAATAAAAGGTAACCTTTTAATACAATTTTTTATCAATATAATGCCATTTACAAAGCATCAACTTCCGTTAAAATAACCCTATCTTTCTGATTTACTGGTGTTTATGAAATTATAAGAGGAATAAAAAATCATTCAATTTTTTCATCATTTTTTTGCTCAACAAGAACATTCAAGTAGTGAAAGAGCATCTTTCATGAGCCAAAGAATCCAGAAGTAAAATTCCAGGCAAAAATTATTACGTAAATTAAATACGTAGTTTTACTTATTTTATTCTAAGTATTTACGTAGTTTTGAAAACATTCAGAACTACGTAATAATTCTTAGTATGAAAACGACAACAGACGGCAAAGCCACACGAATTCAGCTTTTCAATGTGAAAAGCATCAACATGCGGGTTTTTCACTTAACATGGCTCGCTTTTTTCCTATGCTTTTTTGGCTGGTTTGGCATAGCTCCTATGCTGGCTGTAGTGCGAGAAGACCTGGGAATTACCACTGATCAAATTGTAAATACCAATATGATCGCTGTAGCCTCTACAGTATTCATGCGACTGATAATAGGTTGGTTATGCGACCGTATAGGACCTAGAATTACCTATACCTGGTTGCTGATCCTTGGATCCATTCCGGTCGTGATGATCGGAATGGCCCAAAACTACGAGCAGTTCCTTTTGGCTCGAATGTTCATAGGCGCCATAGGAGCTGCTTTCGTAATCACCCAATTTCACACTTCCGTCATGTTCGCTCCAAATATTGTTGGTACAGCCAATGCTACCACGGCCGGTTGGGGTAACCTTGGAGGTGGAGTAACTCAACAAGTAATGCCTTTGATTTTCGCCGGAGTAGTAGCTTACACTGGCTCAGAATTCCTCGCCTGGAGATTAGCCATGATTGGCCCAGGTATTGCATTGTTCATCATGGGTAT
>CAXEKM010000641.1:0-5412 GCA_963996645.1 uncultured Marinoscillum sp. | reverse complement strand
TTAAGCAAGAGGTATTCTATGCAGAATTCCTTTGGAAGGACTTATTAAAGGCTACAAGACTTGAATCGCAATTCTCAGAAATCTCCAAGTACCCAGAAGTACGAAGAGATTTGTCTCTTGTGTTAGATAAACACGTGAGTTACAATGAGATTCGTGATTTAGCTTTTAAGTCTGAGAAAAAATTATTAACTAGAATAAATGTCTTTAGTGTGTATGAAGGAGACAAACTGGAAGCGGGCAAAAAGTCCTACGCGCTCAGCTTCTATCTTCAGGATACTTCCAAGACGCTTACTGATAAAGTCATTGATAAAGTAATGAGTGGCTTGATCAGAACATTTGAAAATGAGGTAGGGGCAATCATCAGAAAGTAATGAAAAACGAGACACTAAGAGCGGAATTGAACAATCTTGAAAGAAAAGTAAAACTTCTTCTTAGTGACTATGCCCAGCTCAAAATGGATTTTGACAAATGCCAGACGGAAAATCAGCATTTAAAAGCACAGATTAACGATCAACAGTCGAAAATCTCGAGCTTTCAAAATCAATCGAAAATTAGTAAAATTGTAGAAAGCATGGTAGTCGGCGAAAACGATTCGGAAGAGTTGAAGGATGTGATTGACGGCTATATTAAAGAGATAAATAAATGCATTGCTCATTTGGGTGAAGCTTAAAAAACCGAAATGACAGAATTATCAATAAAGCTAAAATTAGCAAACCGGGAGTACCCCATGAAGGTGAAAGCGGAAGACGAAGAAGGCATCAGAAAAGCTGGTAAAATGCTCAATGAGAAGATCAAAGCTTATAGAGACCAGTTTGGAATAGATGACAATCAGGATCTTCTGGCTATGGTTGCCTTCGATTGCCTGGTGGAGAAAATGAAAAAAGAGGAAACTACAGATTCTAAGGATGAAATAGCCCTCGATCAAATACGAAACATTAGCCAATTGATATCTGGTGCTATTTAAATAGCTCATTAGTAGCCTACCAAATCCTAGCCTGGTACCGTGTATGTTAAATATACATATACACAACACCAATGGATATTATATATATAGTCATCGCAATAGCTGGTATTGCTATCGGTTTTGCGGTTGATCGGGTGCTCTTAAAGAGGTCAGTCGATAAAAAGCTGCAGGAAGCTGAGGAGCAGAAGAAGCTCATCCTGAAAGAAGCTGAAGTAACTGGCGAAAGCATTAAAAAAGACCGAATTCTCGAAGCAAAAGAGAAGTTCTTCAAAATGAAGCAAGAGTTCGACGAAGAGTCTAACCGCAAGAAGAACCAAATCATATCTAACGAGAATAAGCTGAAACAGCGTGAAGCAAACCTATCCAAGCAGATAGAGCAAAATAAGCGATCTGAAGCCGAACTAGAATCTCAAAAAGAGAACCTAACTGCTCAATTAGAGATAGTGAAAAAGCGCAAGGAGGAATTTGAGAAGCTAAAGGCTCAGGAAATTACGATCCTGGAAAAAGCGTCCAATCTATCTGCTGAAGAGGCCAAAGCTCAATTGGTAGAGTCACTTAAAGACGAGGCCAGAACAGATGCTTCTGCACATATTAAGCAGATCATGGAAGAAGCCAATATGACTGCCACGAAAGAGGCTAAGAAAATTGTACTTCAAACGATCCAAAGAACTGCTACAGAACATGCTATAGAGAACTGTGTCTCTATTTTCAACATCGAAAGTGATGATATCAAAGGAAAGATCATCGGTCGAGAAGGAAGAAACATCAGAGCGCTGGAAGCTTCTACTGGGGTAGAGATCATTGTAGATGATACTCCAGAGGCAATCATCATTTCTGGATTCGATCCAGTGAGAAGAGAAATAGCAAGACTATCACTTCACCGTTTAGTTCAGGATGGAAGAATCCACCCAGCTAGAATTGAAGAGATCGTTGCTAAGACAACTAAAAACATCGAAGAAGAGATTGTAGAGATTGGTGAGCGAACTGTCATTGATCTAGGAATCCATGGATTGCACCCTGAACTGATCAAGTTGGTGGGTAGAATGAGATTCCGTTCTTCTTATGGACAAAACTTGTTGCAGCACTCAAGAGAGGTAGCAAAGCTTTGTTCTACTTTGGCGTCTGAGCTCGGATTGAATCCTAAACTGGCAAAGAGAGCTGGCTTGCTTCACGATATTGGTAAAGTATGGCCAGATGAGCCGGAGAAGCCACACGCAATCATCGGTATGGAGCTTGCTCAGAAATACAAAGAGAATGCTGAGGTGTGCAACGCCATTGGAGCTCACCACGATGAAATAGAGATGACTTCAATGATCTCTCCTATTGTACAGGCATGTGATGCAATATCAGGTAGTAGACCTGGAGCTCGTCGTGAGATCATGGAGCAGTACTTAAAGCGTCTGAAAGAGCTAGAAAGTGTAGCTCTTAGCTTTGAGGGAGTAAATAAATGCTATGCTATTCAGGCTGGTCGTGAACTACGTGTGATGGTAGATGCAGAAAATGTAACCGACCAAAAAGCTGGAGAGCTATCATTCGGTATCTCTCAGAAGATCGAGAAGGATATGCAGTACCCTGGACAAATAAAAGTTACCGTTATTCGTGAGACAAGAGCGGTGGCTTTTGCGAAGTAGAGTGCAACTGAATTCGTTATAAAAAAACTTTAAAAGAAGTTCTGTATTACGCAGAACTTCTTTTTATTTATAGCGACTTAACTTAACTAATAACTAATGATTAACAAGCTAACCCTGGCTTCCATATTCCTTATGGTAGCCCTAAATCTATTTGCCCAATTCGACTCCAAATTTGGAAAAGTATCAAAGGAAGAATTAGAACTGAAAGAATGTTCGTTTGATTCTAGTGCAAATTCAATGATCTTAAGTCAAACTGGAAATCTTTGGTTCTATTATAATGATGTCAAAGAGGGCTGGCAATTCAAGGTTGAAATAACTAAACGAATTAAAGTCTTCAACAAACTGGATAAAGACATTGCCAATGTTAGCATTAACCTATATGCCCCAGAAAACAGTGAAGACGAAGAAACCATTTTCAACCTTAAAGGCTTCACATACAACCTGGTAGATGGTAAGATTGAAAAAACAAAGTTGACTAACTCTGAAGAATATACAACACGTCTAAGTGATTACCGAGTTGAAACAAGCTTTGCCATGCCAGATGTAAGAGAAGGTTCTGTAATTGAATATAAATACACCTTAATTTCAGATTACATCAGCAATCTGTATCCATGGCATTTTCAAACCAAATTACCGGTAGCCTATTCTGAATTTAGGGCAATGATACCCGAGTTTTTTAACTATCATAACAGTCAGCTTGGTAATCATGCCAACTTAGAAATTGAACAAAAAACGCAAAATGAAACATTTAAAAGCTTAGAATCAATCAGCAAGGTAACAACTTTTATAGGTAGAAACATCCCTGCCTTGGAAGATGAACCTTATATGAACAACAAGTCTGATATGCCCACTCGATTGGAATATCAATTGATCTCCATACAGATGCCTCACAAACCTATTAAACAGATTGCCAGCAACTATGATGAATTTAACAAAACATTGATGAGCTGGGAATCGATGGGAAAAACATTGAACAGAGGGAATTTCTCAAAAGACCTAATAGAATCTTTCGCATCTAGTGGTGATGAACTTGCCACAGACATTTATGATCATCTAAATAATCACTTCACATGGAATAAAGTCTATAATTATTCCAATTCTAATGCTGGGAGAAAAGCATATAATGATGCCACAGCCAATGTAGCTGGCATTAATTTAACCTTAGTAGCTGTTTTAAGAGAGGCTGGTTTTACTTCTAATCCGGTTCTGCTAAGCACACGTGGAAATGGTACTCCACACCCAATCTATCCTAATTATGAAGGATTTAATTACGTCATTGCTGCTGTCCAATTAGAGAACGGCATTGCATTTTTAGATGCCACGTCCAAACTTCCTTTTGGAGTGTTGCCAGTTAGATGTTTAAATGGAAAAGGTTGGATGGTTTCTGAAAACGGAGGTAAATGGTTAAATCTTAGTCAAGGTACCGAACACAGTTCTTCTGTTCTTATAACAATCAATATCGGTGAAGAAGGCTTTGAGACAGACCATCAAATTAAGTATACAGGATATGCTGCAATTAATGAAAATGCTGATTATGAATCGGTCAATGAATCAGAATATATCGAATCAATAGCCTCGAACTTCACTGAAACACAAATCGAAGATTTGACTTTTGAACATCAAAATAATGAGGTTAAAACAACTTTCAAAGCAATCAAAGAAAGTGAAATTGAGGAAATCATCTATCTAGATGCTCTTCAATTTGGAGTAATAAAAAGTAACCCTTTTAAAAGAGAGTCACGTCAATCATTGGTGGACTTTGCATACCCAATTAGCAAAACAGTAATGGCCAGGGTAGTTGTTCCTGAAGGGTATAACGCTGAACTTCCTGAAGGAGCTATTGTCTCGTTACCAAACGGAGGTGGTAAGTTTACTTATAGTGCAAATCAAGTCGGAAATACGATTAGTATCATTTCTAAGTTCAACCTGAATCAAACGACTTTCACAACTCAGGAATATACCTATCTGAGACAATTCTATGATTTCGTTGCAAAGAAAAACAACGAAATGATCGTTCTTAAAAGCATATAGTCTATGAGACTTATTCTATTATCGCTATTAATAGTAACTACCTTTAAAATCTTTCCTCAGGGAGTTTTGGAAACTATTCCAGACTCATTAAAGGAGAATGCCAACGAAATCGTTCTTTATGACAACACTGTTTTTGAAATTAAGGACATTGAAAACACGAGACAGGTTCAAGAATACAAAGCAGTAATTGTCAATGATAAAGCTTCGGACAGAAATGTCATTTATTTGAATTATGATGAATTCACATCCATCACATATGCTGAAGTTACGATTTCTACACTTACCGGTAAAGTTGCTGAAAAGTATAAGCTCAAAGATTTTGAAGATTATAGCAATAAAGACTTTAGCATAGCAGCCGATAATAGAGTTAAATATTTAAAACCGGTAATGAAAACCCCTTACATAATAGAAGTAAATTACGAGTATACTCGTAAAGGGTCATTATTCTATCCAACCTGGCAACCACAGTCAGACGAAAATCAGAGTGTTATTTCGGCCTCCTTAAAAATTAATAGTAATGGAATCGACTTTCGCTTTAAAAGCTTGGGAGTATCGGATCCAGTGAAGATAGACGGTTCCTACGAATGGAAAGCTCAAAATCTTACCGCTTTTAACTATAATAGTTATTCTCCAAAATTCCATTTTTATGCTCCGGTATTATATACTGCTCCTAATGATTTTATGATGGATGGTTTAAAAGGCAATATGAATACATGGGAAAATCTTGGTGCTTGGCAGTATGAACTTATGAAGGATCAAAACACTTTTACTCCTGAAGCAATTAAG
>CAXEKM010000640.1:0-11528 GCA_963996645.1 uncultured Marinoscillum sp. | reverse complement strand
TGGATGTTCATACAAGGCCAATGTCATGGCTAATCCGGTAAAATCATCCTGGTTTAATTTCAGGTTTTCTATTTTTTCGGATTTACTCCAAATCTTGTAGAGCTTTTCTTTACCGTTCTCAGAATAAGCCATGTTTTCGTAGAGCCCGAAAAGCACCTTTTTCTGATTGGCAAGACGATCTTTCTGCAGTTCAAAGAGGAGGATATCCTCTAAAGTCGGTTGAAATTCAGCTCTTTCTTCCGGTGATAGATAATGCCAGAATAAATGGCCAAGTTTAGAGGTAATCATGGCGAGCACCAATTCGTTATCTTCCGTTTTTAGACCTTCCATGTAGACTTTGATGCCTAAGGAAGCCTCAATATTTCCTGAAAGTATGTTTTCGTACACATTTGTGTAAGCAGATGCTCTAGCTACTTCATCTTTTATGGTTGGCATTAACTCCAAGCTATTTTCTTCTACTGGAAATACACCATACCCAAATCCATTCGCATTGTAAATGATGGCTTTTGGTTGTTCTAAGCCCATTGCATCCTTGATTTCCAACGTTTGATCATTGATGGAAACATCAAGCGTTTTCACTTCATCTTCATAGATGAAATCAATAGTGAAAACTTGTGGCCAAAGTAAATCCGAGCCATTCTCTGCCTGTTGGCTAAGTTGAAAGCTGGATATTTTACCATTATCAAAGCTAATAGTTGATTCAATAATAGGTCGGCCTGATTGATTGACCCACACCTCACTCCACTTGCGAAGGTCGGTTGCTGTTTTTTGATCCAGAATAGAAACCAAATCATCCCAGGTAGCATTGTCATAAGCGAATGACTTCATGTATTCTTCAATACCTTGTCTAAATGGCTCTTCACCAACCAAATTTTCCAGCTGGCGCATCATGATTGGTGCTTTGTTGTAAATGATGCGACCGTAAAGCGTACCTGCATTTTTCAGGTTGTCCAGTGGTTGTCGAATTGGGTTACTACCTTGAGTCCTATCTTCTGAATAGGCCGATGCGTAATGTGTGGTGAAGAAGTTCAGCGAATGGTTGATCTCAGGGAAGGCAGGATTCACGATTTTGTCTGCCATGAAATTGGCAAAGACTTCTTTCATCCACACATCGCTAAACCAATCCATAGTCACCAAATCACCAAACCACATGTGAGCTGTCTCGTGAGCGATGAGCTTAGCTCGTCCTAACTTTCTGGAGTCAGTGGCACTTTCATCTAGAAATAGGGAAGATTCTCGGTATTGAATAGCGCCGACATGCTCCATTCCACCATATTGAAATCCTGGAATAGCGGCAAAATCTAACTTTCTAAAGGGAAATGGGTAGTTGGTATATTTTTCCAGAAAGCTCAGCGCTTCAGCATGATGATCCATCACTTTTGGAATACTCAGAGCCACTTTGGCAGAGTCCGTTTCTCGATACAGCATGTGCATCAGTTGATTTGCTCGTTCAGCTTCCGTTTTTTGGAACTTCCCAGCTACAAACGAGAAGAGGTAAGTACTCATCGGATCACTTCTCTCAAAGGTGTAGGTTTTTCTTCCTTCTGTAATTGAAGTGTTCTTTAATGGACCTCCAGCTAATGCTTCCCAGTCTGATGGAGTAACGATTGTTAAATCATAGGTAGCCTTTAAGTTGGGTTGGTCAAAACAAGGAAAAAGCGTGCTGGCTCTATCTGGAACTAGCAGCGTGTAGAGAAAATCTTCATTTCTATTCAATGATTGTTCACCAGCATTGAACTGAATGATTACTTCGTTTGATCCGAGTTTTAATAGACTTGGATCAATAATCAAATGCTCTTGTTGATGATCAATTACCTCATCTTTTCCATTGACTTTTAAGGAAAGCAACAAGGTTTTTGGAGCATTGAAATCCAGATAAAGTGGATGATCCAGTTTATGAACGTCCAGTGTGAGCACCAATGAAGAACTGACCGATCCGGACAGTTCTTCAGGAATGTTGTATGACAACTGGTAGTTGATATTGGAGACCTGTTCCTTTCGATATTCTGCCATTTTGAGTGGTATGCCCACATCCAACAGATTTTCTTTTGGCTCAGAACAAGCCACCATCACTGATGCTATCAAAAGCATCCATACCAGTTTATTCATAGGTCTTTATTCTTTATTAATGTGCTTCTAGCCAGTTGCTTCCGCTACCAATACCGATCTCCATCGGTACATCTAGCTCAATGGCGGTTTTCATGAACTCATCCACTTTTTTGATCAGAAGGTCTAGCTCATCCTTGTGAGCATCGAATACCAATTCATCATGTACTTGCATGATCATCTTGGACTTCAGGTTTTCTTGCTTCATCCAATCATGGATTTTGATCATGGCCATTTTGATCATATCTGCAGCACTCCCTTGTATAGGAGCGTTAATGGCATTTCGTTCTGCAAATCCTCTCTGTGTAAAGTTCTTGGTATTGATATCACGGAGATATCTTCTTCTACCTAGAATGGTTTCCACATATTCATCCTCGTGCGCCTTTTCGATGGTTTTGTCCATGTAGGTCTTCACTTTTGGGAATTGCTCAAAATAAGCAGAGATTATTTCAGACGCCTCTGATCTTGGGATGTTTAGGTTTTGACTTAACCCAAAAGCAGAAATCCCATAGATGATCCCAAAGTTGACTTCCTTGGCTTTGCGACGCATGGTTGAATCTACCTCTTCCAAAGGCACTTTGAAAACCTTACTTGCTGTATTGCTATGAATATCTACTCCGCTTTTGAAGGCTTCCACCATGCTTTCATCACCAGAGAAAGCTGCCATGATGCGTAGCTCAATCTGCGAATAATCGGCAGACATAATCACATACTCTTCGCTTCTTGGTATAAATGCTTTTCTGATTTCTCGACCTTTTGCCGTACGTATCGGAATATTCTGTAGGTTGGGGTTGTTAGAGCTCAATCTACCTGTAGCCGCAATGGTCTGTCGATAATCGGTATGCACTTTTCCATCAGCCACACTAACCATTTTGGGAAGTGCATCTACGTAGGTAGATTTCAGCTTATTGTATTCTCTAAACTCCAGGATTTTGGCGGCAATAGCGTGTTCGTCAGCTAGTTTGGATAAGATTTCTTCACCAGTGGCATACTGTCCAGTCTTGGTTTTCTTCGGTTTATCCACCAGTTTCAGTTTATCAAATAGGATTTCTCCCAATTGCTTAGGCGAGCCGATGTTAAACTCCTGACCTGCGATTTCAAAAATTTCAGTTTGAACTCTCAAGCTTTCAGTCTCGAGTTCTTTAGACATACTTGCCAAAGCCTCTTCGTCAATTTTAACTCCTTCGTATTCCATATCGGCCAATACAAAAGAAAGAGGAGCTTCTACATCATGAAGCAAGCTTTCCAGTTTTCTATCGGCGATTTCTGGCTCGAGTTTTTCTTTCAGCTGCAGAGTGATGTCCGCATCTTCACAGGCATAATTTTTCAGGTCTTGCTCATCTACTTCGCGAATAGACTTTTGCTTTTTACCAGTTCCAACCAGATCACTGAATTTTACTGGTTTGTAATCCAGATAGTTCTCAGCCATGATGTCCATACCATGTTGCGTTTCTGGATCTATCAGATAGTGAGCCAGCATGGTGTCAAAGATTTTACCCTTAACATGGATGTCATAATTACGAAGGACCTGAATGTCGTATTTCAGGTTTTGACCAATTTTCAGCGTGCTCTCATCTTCCAGTATTCCTTTGAATTCTGTAATGATACTTTTCGCTTCCTCATCACTTTCAGGGATTAATACAAAGTAGCCTTCATCTTTTTTGATAGAAAAAGCCACTCCCACAAGTTTGGCCTCACGGGTTTCCAGGCTATTAGTTTCCGTATCAAAACAGATTTCTTTTGCAGCTTCCAGTTTTTTGATGAGATCAGCTCGCTCTTCCTTCGTTTTTACCAGGTGATACTTGCTTTTATCCGCATCAAATGTTGATTTGGAAGTCTCCAGTTCGATTGTAGCGCCACCACCGAATAAACCAAGTTGTGATTCGTCTTTGGCAGGTTTTCCAGTTACCTGATCTACAAAAATCCTCTTGGCGATGGTACGTAGTTCCAACTCCTCAAACAAAGGAACCAGATGGTCCTTGCTAGGCTCTTTTCGAGTGAGAAGTTCTTCATCAAAATCAATTGGTGAGTTGATTTCAATGGTTGCTAATTTCTTAGAGAAGATTCCCTGATCCCCGAACTCAATGATTTTCTTTTGAAGTGCGCCTTTCAGCTGATCGGCATTTGCTACAATGTTTTCAACAGTGCCGTATTCTTTGAGCAATTTGGAAGCCGTTTTATCACCTACCCCTGGTACACCAGGAATGTTATCAACGGCATCACCTTTGAGGCCCAATACATCTCTAACCTGATCTACATGGTCTATGTCAAATTTTGCACAGACTTCAGGAATACCTAATATGTCCACAGCATTACCCATGTACGCAGGTTTGTAGAGATAGATATGTTCTTCTACTAGCTGAGCGTAATCCTTATCAGGAGTCATCATATAGACTTCAAATCCTTCTCTAGCCGCTTTTTTTGCCAAAGTGCCGATCAAGTCATCGGCTTCATAGCCATCCAATTCCAAAATAGGGATGTTCATCCCTTGCAAAATCTTTTTACAATACGGAATGGCTACTGCGATTTCCTCTGGTTGAGCTTCCCGATTAGCCTTGTACTCGGTGTATTCTAAATGTCTAAATGTCGGAGCATGCGTATCAAATGCAACACCTATATGCGTTGGATTTCTCTTGGTCAATATCTCCAATACCGAATTGGTAAAGCCCATAATGGCTCCGGTATTAATTCCGGTAGACGTAATTCTTGGGTTTTTGCTCAGGGCGAAATGGGCACGATAGATCAGTGCCAGGGCATCTAATAGGTACAGGGTCTTCTTTTCACTCATAGAGTAAAGGTAAGAAGACAGTCAGTATTTTGCTCTAGTTTTTGGATCGAAGGAAAATAGTTGATTCGAATCCATTGGAAAACGCGTGGTTTAAAAATCTAAAAGACAAGTCTTTGAAGCTGATCGCATCTTTTTTGCAAATCGTCAACTTTCAAATTATAATTAAAGGTCAAAATCTAACTAAAATGGCCGGACATAGTATCATTAACCACAAAGGCAAAGAAATTCTTTACGTGGATTACCGCGGAATGAAGGAAAATGAAATTCTAGAAGAAATGGATAAAGCCACGGACTTTGCTTTGAAAGAAAATCGACCAATGTTGCGTTTATCCAATATGACAGATGTTTTTGCTGTATCCACTGTAGTAGATAAGGCCAAAGAAAGTGGCAAAAGGACCAAGCATCTTACAATCAAAAGGGCTGCTGTTGGGATAACAGGTGCTAAAAAAGTGCTTTTTAACGCTTTTAACCGAGTATCTGGAAATAATGCTCGTGCTTTTGATGATGTAGAGGAGGCCAAAGACTGGTTGGTTTCTTGATCAAGTAAATACACAAGTCCCGGGTTTTAGATCTGAATGCTAAAACCCAGAACATTGAGAATTACTTATCTTCTTGCGCTTACAAACTCAAACATGTTGTTGTACGCGTCAGTTGCTGCATCTTCGTTGAATTTCGGATTACTAGGGTTTGCGAATCCGTGATCTGCATCATAAGACTTCAATACTAGTTTATTGTCGATTTTGGACATAGCTGTTTCAAACTCAGCAGCTACTGATGGACTGATCCATTTGTCTTGTTCAGCGAAAATGGCCAATACATCACATTTCAGTGTTTTTAATCGATCCATATCTTTTTCTGGCATTCCGTAGAACATTACAGCTGCTTTTGCCTGATCACCCATCTCAATAGCAGTCTGAAGAGACCAACCGCCTCCAAAGCACCAACCTACAGTGTAGATATTTGCTTTTTTACCAACGAAATCTTGGGCTGCATTGATGATAGCCAATGCTCTTTCCGTCTTAACGGATTGCATGTATTTACCAGCATCTTCACTATTGTCAGCAACTTTGCCATCATATAAGTCAAGTGCGATTACGTTCATCTGCGGAAAACGCTCGGCAAACTTTGCTGATTCATTTTTAACATACGCATTCAGTCCATACCATTCATGGACTACAAATAGATAGTCCTTAGAAGGTTTTGCAGATTTGATCATGAAAGCGTTGGCTTTATCCCCACCAGGGACATCATAAGTGATCATTTCGCCAGGACCTTGATAAGTAAAGGGAACTGGTTTTTCGTGTTCTGCCAGGAATGACTTGTCATCTCCCAATGCAGCAAACGCCAGGGTAGTAATGTGACACTGAGTTATCCCAGCATCTAATTTATTGGTGTTTGATTTGTTCGTTTTTGGATTTAATCCAATACTCCCCAGCAACAAAAGTGCGAAGAGAGGAACTGTGTAAATGTTGAGTTTCATGGTAATCGTGTTGGTTTGTTTACCACTATAATCAAAATTCAATCGAGTTTGTTCACACTTCTAAAACTGCAGGCAAACTTATTCTGAAACAAGACCCTTTTTCCAACGCATGGTAGGTAATTTCTCCATCATGTTTTTTGATGATTCCATAAGAAATGTAGAGTCCCAGGCCTGTACCTTTTCCTTCTTCTTTGGTGGTAAAGAATGGCTCGAATATCTGTGAACGAAATTGCTCGGGAATTCCCCGTCCATTATCGCAGATTTCTATGATAGCATTAGAATTTTCAAGATATAACTTGATGCTTACGCGAGCTCTTTTTGGAGGAAGTGAGTCCACGGCATTTTTCAGAATATTGAGAAGTACCTGGTTGATCTCAATGGAATTGGCACTAACATAAACCGTGTCTTCAAAACTTGTAGAAAAGACAACATCCGGATGAGCATTTTTGATCAACAGACAAGTTCTTGTCAACAAATCATTTAGCAAAACCAGCGATATATTGTCGTCTTGCCCTCGAGGAGAAATCTTCAAGAGGTTGCTGATAACATCCGTAGCACGCTTCGATCCCGTAAGCACATTATCCAAGAGCTGCTCAATCTCTTCAAAAGCCTCTTTGTTCTTAATCCTCGTTTCTTCTGACATGGTTTGTTTAATTTCTTCCAGGTCATTTAGAATTGGTTGGACATTGCCACCTATAAAATTCAAAGGATTATTCAGTTCATGTGCAAGACCAGCAGTAAGTCGTCCAACCGAGGCCATTTTCTCAGAATCTATAAGCTTCGATTGAGTGCTTTGGAGTGTCAAAATAGTTTCTTGCTTATCTCGGATCGCTTCTTCGAGTGATTTGTTCAGGAAATCAAGCTCTTTATTTTGCTGAATTACGACTTTTCTTTCTTTGTCGTATTCTGTTTTCAAATAATTGACAATGATTAATACAGCAAACAGAATGACCAAATAATCATATGGAAGGGTTTCATAGTCTCCAATCTGGGTTTGTACCCAATCTGTTTGGTTTTGAAGAATGACCAATAAGATGGTCACCATGAAATTGATTACTAAAAAAGTTGGTCTGAGTCTGGATGGAAGTAGGATAATGGAAATTATTCCAATTCCAGCGGCCCCAATACCCGTTGGGCCGATATATCCTGATAGCCAAAACCAGAAGAAGATCAAACAAATATTGGTGAAGATCACCAGTGGGACTCTCAGATATTCGAATTTGTTTTTAAATCTGGATAAGTAAAAAAATACTGAGCCTACTATAGCGACCATCAATTCTACCAATGAGAGCAGGTTTGGACTGAATAGTATAAGTCCTTGAATCATTCCGTGAAGCATGACCATAATGATCATGAGACAGATGATTTCAAATAGAATTTTCTCTAAATGATTTTTACCCTTTGTGTTCGCTGGCATGAAAGTATGAAAATAAAAAATCACGCCATAAAAAGTGCCTTGCTCTGTAGAAAAAACTTATCTATCTCAGATTTAGGATTCTTATAATGATCAGTTGTTTAGTTTTCTTAGAAAATAAGTGAGTCTTTCAAATGCAGTTGTGTGATCAATAATTATCTCTGCAATGCCAGACATACCATCATAGAGGTGAAGTGAGTTTTGTTTTTTAGGAATATCAACTAGAACCCAGTATTCATTGTCCACCTGAATGGGGCTAACAGATAGAATTTGTCCTCTTATTACACCAAATTTTTCAAAAGGATAGGCGTCCAGTTTTATGTTTACTTGTTGTCCGGGTTGAATTTCACCAATTCCTTGAGGAGGAAGAGATACATTTATTTGTATTCCAGATTCCTCTTTTGACGATATAAAACCTATCACTTCATTAGGCTCAACCAGTTTATTTGATGTAACTATCGGTTTAAGCGTAAGATTGCCTGTTGTTGATGCATGGATTAAGTGTTGTTGCTCCCATTCATCAAATGCACTTCTTAAATTATTGAGTTTGTTGATTAAATCACTTTGATAGCTGAAAGTTTCTTTGTCGTATGTTCTTCGCAGATCTTCCATTTTTGATTTCATTTCAGAAATCAATACTTCGCTATCAGCAATTTCAGTTCTCAGATATTCCAAATCACTAAGAGTATTATAATATCCACTACTTCTGATGTTAAACTCATAGGATGAAATCGCTTGTTGTTCATGTAGTTTTTTATCTATTTCAAAATTTTTACTTGCAGCTTGGACTTGACGTTGTTTCACTTCAAGATTTCTGTTGAGCTGGTCAATTTTTGATTCCAAATCTCTGATATTAGAAGTATATAAATCTATTTGACGAAGTTCTGATTGATCTATATTTCGATATTTTACTTCTTGATAGCTTGACACGAATGCTGTAAAAGGTTGCTGCATCTGACCAAGCCTCAACCCTGTATTCGAATTAATGATTGACTCCAGAGGATATATTTCTTCCCATTGCAGTGTATCAATAATTTTTTTGACATATAATAGGTCATCAAGATTGCCGACAGGATTAATATAGGCTATTAGATCACCTTTGTGGATATTTGAGTCTTGTCTATCGATTAATATTAGCCTTCCTGATTTTTGTGCGAAAACTGTAGAAGGAGGGTTCTGAACTTCCAACTTCATACTTCCGATTATCTTTCTGGGTAGCTTTATAAGCAAAGCACAACATAATAATCCAATGGAGATGGAGACTAATATCAATACAAACCAGTTGCGAATAAGATTAGGCACTCGATTTAGTGCCATAAGAGCTTGGTTACTAAACTGTGCTTTATCGCTCATGATCCTAAGTTTAGTTGTTCTTTGACCAATTGAAAATAGTGAGATTTATTGCTCACCAATTCATCGTGTGTGCCTTCTTCTACAATTTCTCCTTTATCAAGTACCACTATTTTATCTGCGTTTTTAACAGTGCTTAGTCGGTGTGCTATAATAAGTACAGTCTTGCCTTTGAGGACTTTATCCAATCCAATTTTTATGGCTTTTTCATTAATGGTATCAAGAGCAGATGTGGCCTCATCCATAAAAATATAGTGCGGGTTTCTATATAAAGCGCGCGCTATAAGAATGCGTTGTTTCTGTCCTTTGCTCAGTTCTACGCCTTTTCTACCTAGTCGCGTTTTATATCTATTGGGAGGCCTATTAAGGAATTCGTCCGGTCTAGCAGTTTTACAGCAAAGCATCACTCGCTTCATGTTTGGAGACATTTTCCCAACGGCGACATTGTTCGCCAAAGTATCTGGGAATATGTGCCCATCTTGAAATACAACGCTTTGATTTTTACGCCAGGCATTGTCATGAATATCTGGTAAAGAAACACCATCCACTGTAATAGTGCCGTTTTGTGGAGTAATGAATTTTGTCAACAACTTAAATAAGGTAGTTTTACCACTACCGCTTGCACCTACAATTGCTGTGGTTTGACCTTTTTTGATAGTGAGATTGAGGTTTTGAAGAGTTGGAGTTATACCATCGTAGGTAAAGTCTACATCTGAAAGCACAATATCTCCATGATCAATGTTCCCAATGCTACTAGTTATGTCATCTTTTTCGTTACTTATTGCTAAAATTCGTTCCATGCTGATTTTCGCTTCCTGACCCATATGAAATAGCTGAGGTATGAAGCTCAAAGAGTTATTAAGTTGACCAGCTATAAAAGTGATTGCCAATAACCCACCTAATGATAGTTCCCCATTCATTACCAGAAGAACTCCCACGAATAATATTGCCAGGTTCTTAAGTTCAGTAATTGCCTGGAAGCCGACAATTTGAGTTTGATCTATTTGGAGGTTTTTAAGACTCATATCATATTCTTTAATATGGACATTTTCCCACTGCCACCTCTTTGATGTCTCAAGTCCATATTGCTTGATTTCGTTTATCCCTTCTATTATATCAATAATGGTGGCCTTGTTTTCAGTCATCAGTCCAATCAACTTGTAGTAGACATTCCTGCGTTTCGCTTGAAAAATCCAAATCCAAAAAATGCTGATTATCGTTCCTATCAAAAAGATTAGTAGCAGATAAACATTATAAAATATCATTAGAACAGAGAATAGAATAATGGTGATTCCTGATAGAATTACGTTAATAGAGGAATTGGATAAGAAATCTTGAACGTGCTGATAGTCTTCAACTCTTTGTAGGATGTCTCCTGGAGATTTATCTGAAAGGCGGGCTCCTGATAACCCAAGGAACTTTCTAAGAAATTCAGATATAACTTTTATGTTGAGTCTGTAGCTCCAATGAATAATAATCCAGTTTTTCAGCGCATCAAAAGAGAATTTGCCAACAAATAGAAAAAGTTGAGCAAAAAGAATCACTTTGACAAAACCTAAATCATTGTTAGTTACTCCGTCATCTACCAAGGCTTGAGACATTAGTGGAAGAAGTAGTGAAATGATTCCAATAAAAAGGGTACTGATTAAAATTTGGACGTTGAAAAGTCCCATATCCCTGATGTGCCTGGCAAGGTGTTTCCATGGTCCCTCCGTTTCGTTATTATCCACAGTGATGCTAGACTGAAATGAATCTCCCTTTTCAAGCTGAAGTAAAATACCGTCTTCTTCATCTCCGCAAAAACCCAATGAAAACTCTGCATAATCGTATTTAATCAATCCAATTGCAGGGTCTGCAACATAAAAATGGTTTTTTGTGATTTTATGAACAACGACAAAATGATCATTATTCCAATGAGCGATGAAAGGAGTTATTGCCTCTTTTGCCAATGTCAGTACATCGGTTTGAAATGCACCAGTATTGAACCCATAACTCTCTGCGGCCTCACTTATATTGTAAATTGAGGTGCCACTCTCGTTGGTAAAACATCGTTCACGAATGTCTTGTATGGCCAATTCCTTTCCATGATATTGAGCAATCATCTGAAGGCAAATGGCTCCACAGTCCATTTCATCATGTTGGCGGATAAAAGGGAATTTCATCGGTGATAGTTAATCAGTTAGGTCCCCACTAATCTAATGAATTATTGAGTATCACTAAAACAACATTTACAACGGATAACGTTAATTTGGATGTATTTTATATTTTAACTATCTTGACATTGATTAACTGCTAATACAGCCACATCATTAGTGCCATGATCAACTATTTTATCTATTCTAAGGGTTTCTGCTCATATCGAAACCACTCAAATATCAATTTCTTTTTTT
>CAXEKM010000639.1:0-7054 GCA_963996645.1 uncultured Marinoscillum sp. | reverse complement strand
CTGCAATTAGCGCTTCATCAATATCGACGTAAGAGAACCCATTTGCTGTAACGTTTACAGAATCGATCATTTCCAATTCATTTTCTACTCCTAAACCTCTATAGATATAATGATACGGATATTGCTGAGTATGATTAGACCATGGGACTTCTACCATCCAACTCAATCTAATGCTAGCAAGAGTAGGAACTGCTGTCAGACGAGGTGATGCGGCTATCGCAGAGGAATCAAGAAACACCCCATTGTCATCATAAGCCATAACGAAGTATTGATAAACCTTCTCATAGGTGTCATTATTATCATCTATAAAAACAGTATCCAGCATTTTCTGACTAATATTTTGATAATTGTCTGAACCACTTTCTGCTCTCAACAAATCATAAGTATAAGGTGGTGGGTTAACAGATTTATCTAATTGATATGGAGGTGTCCATTTTACTAATATTTGTCCCATTAATGAATCTGTTGCCTTCACATCGACATTCGTAATTACGGGTGCATATACTTCAAAATGATCACAAACCTCTTCACTCACGTAACTCTCACCTCCGGTTGTACCTCCAAACTCCGCTACTAATCGGTAGCAGTAGTTTGCTCCTGGTGCTAATCCGACTCCATGATCATTATCCAAATAGCTCGTTTTATCTATTTCAATACGATCAACCAATTCATACCCCGTATTGGACGGCATTCCTGTTTCACAATCATCGATTTCTATATCATATTCCCCCACCCTTCTCCAGACTTGCATAAATTCTGCGTTAGGGCATGAATAGGAATCCCAATCAAGTTGTATAGTTCTATTTTGTCTAATGGTTGTTTCCAATCCTGTAGGAGCAGGACCAACTACCGTAATTTGCCAAGTTTTAAAGTCCACAAGTGGTGGGCCAACTTCAGGCTGATCCGTAGTTTTGGCCTGAACCTGATATGGCTGTTTGCGAATATTGTTACAATCCGTTTCCCAAATAAACTGAGAAGATGTAGGTGAATCAAAAAATTCTCCAAAGTCAGGATCAAGATTTGCTTTAGGAAAAACTTCAAATGGACCTCCATAAGCCTCAATCTTAATTGGATCTCCATCGACATCTAGAGCTCTAAACTCTTGATTTATGGTAGTACCTGCACCAACACATAAATCTTCAGGAACAAACATTTCTGGTCTTTCATTATCGGTCTCTGTTACGATAATTTGCATGTCCCGCATCACATAGCCAATTTGCTCCCACTTGCCTGTCTGTTTAACAAACCTCCACTCCTCAACCAATAATACCACATTGTATTCAGCTCGATCTCCTTTGTTTAATAGTTGACCAGGAGCATCCCAGATTAAATCACCTCTTAATTTGTCCAAAAACAATGTTGGTGGTCCGTCCATTGTAGTATTGCCTATACTGAAATCCTCATAAAAGGCCGAATCATTCAAATACAAATAATTTACTACTTCATTTCCTCCAGCTTGTAGTGGAACTGCGAAACGATATGACAAACTATCTCCATCTAGATCAAATGCTCCAGGATTATGTAAGAACACAGAGCCCACAGCTGCAAAATCTATTGGAGGCACAGTGAAATATGGAGAATTATTTAAACCGAAGAATGGATCTATTTTTATTAAAGACTCTACATAGAAGGGCGTATTAGCAGAATTATCCATGTTGATAATATCACTATTACGGAACTCCTCTGAGTATGAAACTAAGAATGTATTGGCCGATTGATAGGTATGAACAATTTTAAACTCAACTTTCTCAACACCATTACCAATATCTTCCGTTAATATCTCGAAATCACCACTTTGAGTAGTTCCATCGCCAAAATCAAATTCACCTTTCCCCATTGATATAATGGAATTGGTGTCTCGAAACCCAGTAAAAGTAAATTCATAAGTAAGTGCTATTGCATCTATCCTTCTAGAGGTTATCTCTCCAGCTCGAATGTGAGAAGCATATGCACTCAATCCTATTGTAAAAAATAGAAGAATTGTGAAGACCTTAAGCATGTTATGCAAATTCTAGTTAATCAATCGTTAACTGTAATTTACTCAAACAATTACTTAATAACCTGCAGCCAGCCTTTAAAGATCTGATTAGCATCAGATGGATTCAGTACGTCAAAAACCACCTCAGCTGAGTAGTAATAAACACCAGCAGCAACATCTTGACCTCTTAAATCCTTACCATCCCAATTGATGTAAATGCCATTTTCATTCTCGAAAGAATCATAATTAAATACTTCAGTCCCATTTCTGTCAAAAACCTTGAATTTGACAGACTCCACGAACCTCGGGCAATCCGCAGAACTGAACCCTACTATACCTAATCCATTATTGTTCAACGGAGCAAAAACATCATTGACACCATCACCATTTGGTGTAAATACATTCGGTAATTTATACACTGGGCAATTATCACGACAAATTGACTCTGTAGGAACACTTTCATTACCTGAGCGATCTACGGCAGTAATTCGATAACAACCTTTAATACTTGATAGGTCTTCACGGATGATACTTGTGACTGGCGTACTTGCTATTAACTCATAATCTTCTTCCAGGCCTGTCTCTGACAAATACACATTATAAGAAACCACATCATCATCACATAACTCTGCATTATTGGAATCCCAAATCAATTCTTGTCTGTAGAATGTAGCACCACAAGGAACATCAGCCAATACAGATTCACAATCACCCGCATCAATGAAAGACAATTGAAGAGGAGTACAAGGAGGTATCGTGTCATTTGGCTGTCCGCATGCGATCTGAGATGCGTTCAACAAAGGCTCAGGCAACAATTCATTGTCATAGGAACCTTGAGCAAATACATAATAACAATACTCTATTTCGTCATCAAGTTTTACGTCGTTGAATTTCCCATTATCAAGGTAGGTATAGCCATTTGCGGTTACATCTACAGAATCTATCAATACCAATTCGGTTAAATCAGAGTTTACCTGATCTCGGTATATATAGTGATATGGATAGTTCTGGACGGTATTGGACCATGGAACACTAGCTGACCAACTCAATTCTATCGATTGCAGCAATGGCTTTAGCTCTAAACGAACAGGACCTGCTACAGCTGAAGAATCAATATAAACGTCGTTTGCATCATATACCCTTACATAATAATTATACTTCCTAGCGAATGTGTTTAACCCCGAATCAGTAAAAACAGTATCGGCCGTTTGACTTTGGATCAATTCGAAGTTAGAGGAGCCAGCCTCTGCTCTTAGTAAATCATAACTGTAAGCCGGAGGAAATAAAGATTGATCAATTTGATAAGGAGGCGTCCATCGTACCTCAATTGAACCATTATTCATATCTGTAGACTTTACGTCCACATTGGTTATGACAGGGGCAAATACAATCACGCTATCACATGCTTCTTCACTCACATAACTTAATCCTCCTCCTGGCGCCTCAAACTCAGCTACCAAGCGATAACAATAATTTGCACCTGGAGCTAATCCTCTGCCATTGTTATTATCAAAATAGCTTGTTTCTCCTATTGGTATCCGGTCTATCAATTCATAGCCGGTATTCGCAGGCATCCCTACATCACAATCATCCACCTCAATATCAAACGCTCCTACTCTTCTCCAGATCTGCATAGAGTCTGCATTTGAACATTGATAATCATCCCAATTCAATTGCATTGACTTCCCTGATTGAGTTTCAGCGGTCAATCCAGTTGGTGCTGGACCAACTACGGTTATCTCCCAGGTTTCAAAATTAACCAACCTCGGCCCTTCATCTGGATCGTCAGTAATCTTCACCTGTACCTGATATGGCCTTGCTCTTACATGACCACAAGCAGTATTCCAGGTGAATGTAGTATAAGCCGGAGGCTCAACAAATCCTCCATCATTTGGTGAGTAAGTTGCGGTAGGCGCTACTTCAAATGGACCACCAAACATCTCGATTCTAACAGGATCACCATCAGGATCAGTACCTTCAAAATACTCTTCCACAGTGGTACCTGCTTCCACACAGATATTCTCTGGTATCAATAATTCAGGACGCTCATTGTCAGTTTCTTCTACAATGATTTGCATATCTCTCACCACAAAACCTAACCGCTCCCATCTTCCCGTTATGGGAATGTAGCGCCACTCTTCAATAATAAATGCTACGTTATATTCTGCTCGATCTCCTTGATTCAATTCTTGTCCTGGAGCATCCCAGGTTAAATCTCCAGTTACTGGATTAATACTTAATCCCGGAGGTCCATTCTGCGCTTCATTCCCTTGTGCAAAGGTGTCATAAAATTGAGGATCATTTAAAGCTCTATAATTATTCACCACACTATTACGTGCTTGTTTAGGTGTAGTAAAACGGTACGATAGACTGTCGCCATCAGGATCAAAAGCTCCAGCATTGTGAATAAATAAAGCACCTACAGCTGCATAATCGATAGGAGGAACTGTAAGTATTGGAGTATTATTTCTACCATAAAATGGGTCTATAACAATTAATGACTCCACATAGAACGCTGTATTAACAGAGTTATCCATGTTAATAATGTTGGCGTTTCTAAAATCCTCTTTGTAAGAGACTACATAAGAATTGGCTGCTTGATAGGTATGAACCAGTCGAAACTGAACCATCTCTGTATCGTTACCCACTGAAGTTTTGATGATTTCGAAATTTCGCTCTACAGAATTTCCATCTCCAAATTCGAATGTTCCAGCTCCAAATTCTATTATTGAACCTGAATCTCTGAAGCCGGTAAAAGTAAATTCATAGGTAAGAGTCACATCATCTACCCGGCGAGCAGTAATTTCTCCCGCACGAATGTGAGTAGCATGCAATCTTGTTGATTGTAAAAAAATGAATACAAAAAGGAAAAGACTAAATACTCTACCTAACGCACTTAACTTATTGTTCATATTGCTTATTCAACAATTTCAAATGGTCTTAACCTAATATCACAGAGCACTTGATAAATACTGTGATTACAAGGTCTAAAGATAAGACATCAATCTTAACCCGTTGGTTTAAAAAAAAATTCTTTCACTTAGATTTTAATTAGAGCTTTCAACAAAACGCTAGAAGTCCATTCAAAATTTTGATCGATAAAATTTAAAAAAATCCAAAACATTCTTTTTCAAACAAATGTTGGCGAGGAAAATGGATTATGGACCCAATTGACCATCATTTAGAGGTCTTATTTAGAAACATTCAAAATAAGTATTCGAATTGCCAGATAGGAGGTTGGGAACTACCTTTGGGTCCGCACAAAAATGAAATCACAAAATAATTATGAGTTGGTTTAAAAGCACGATAGGCCGTAAATACTTAATGGCGCTTTCAGGGATCTTTTTGATCTCATTTCTATTGATGCACGTTTCCATCAATATGTTCTCCGTGTTCAGTGCTGATGCATACAATGTCGCATCTCACTTCATGGGTACTAACCCGTTAGTTCAGTTTTTATTGCAACCAGTACTTCTTTTTGGAGTGGTATTCCACTTCGTCATGGGATTTGTACTAGAAGCTAAAAACAGAGCGTCACGACCAATTTCTTACGCTAAGAAAGACAAAGGAAATGCCTCTTGGATCTCACAAAACATGATCTACAGTGGCTTAGTCATCCTTGCTTTCCTTGCTATACATTTCCTTGATTTCTGGATTCCAGAGATCTCCTATAAATATATTGAATTCAAACCTGCAGTGGAAGACAGATACTATGGCGAGCTTGTTCACAAGTTTTCTGAGCCATGGAGAGTAATTGCCTACGTAGTTGCTTTCGTGCTTCTTGCCCTACACTTACTTCACGGATTCCAGTCATCATTCCAATCAATGGGTATCAACAACAAGTTTACTCCTGCGATCAAAAAGTTTATGACTGGTTTCGCGATCGTGGTGCCAGTGGCATTCATCTTTATCGCTGTTTTTCACTTTATCAATCATTAATTCTAAGTCATGAAGATAGGTTCTAATTTTCCTGCTCAGATTCCTGATGGTCCAATTGCTGACAAGTGGACCAATCATAAGAATAAAATCAACCTGGTAAACCCTGCCAACAAACGACTTATAGATGTAATTGTGGTTGGTACTGGTCTTGCCGGTGGTTCAGCTGCAGCTACCCTTGCAGAACTAGGTTATAACGTAAAAGCATTTTGTTTCCAGGATTCACCGAGAAGAGCTCACTCAATCGCTGCTCAAGGAGGTATCAATGCCGCGAAAAACTATCAAGGTGATGGTGACTCTACTTACCGATTGTTTTACGATACGGTAAAAGGTGGTGACTACAGATCAAGAGAATCAAACGTATACAGACTTGCTGAAGTATCGGCAAATATTATTGACCAGTGTGTAGCTCAAGGTGTTCCTTTTGCACGTGACTATGGTGGGTTGCTAGACAACAGATCATTTGGTGGTGTGTTAGTATCCAGAACTTTCTATGCTAAAGGTCAAACAGGTCAGCAGTTGCTATTAGGTGCTTACTCTGCCATGAACAGACAAATAGCACGTGGTAAAATCAAGATGTATAACCGTCACGAAATGCTCGATGTAGTGTTAGTGGATGGTAAAGCACGTGGTATCATCGCTAGAAACCTGGTAACTGGCGAAATCCAAAGACATTCTGCTCACGCTGTAGTAATCGCCTCAGGTGGATATGGCAACGTATTCTTCCTATCAACTAACGCGATGGGTAGTAACGTAACCGCTTCATGGAAGATCCACAAAAAGGGAGCTTACTTCGCCAACCCTTGTTACACACAGATTCACCCTACTTGTATTCCAGTATCAGGTGATCATCAGTCTAAATTGACTTTGATGTCTGAGTCATTGAGAAATGACGGTAGAATCTGGGTTCCTAAGAAAATGGAAGATGTAGAAGCAATCAGAGCTGGCAAGAAAAAGCCAACTGATCTTGCTGAAGAAGATAGAGATTACTATTTGGAAAGAAGATACCCTGCGTTTGGTAACCTGGTACCTCGTGACGTTGCATCAAGAGCTGCTAAGGAAAGATGTGATGCAGGTTATGGTGTAAATGCCACAGGTGAAGCAGTTTACCTGGATTTTGCTTCTGCGATCCAACGATAT
>CAXEKM010000638.1:0-2977 GCA_963996645.1 uncultured Marinoscillum sp. | reverse complement strand
GGCAGTTTCGAATAGCGAAACAGGTGAAGTTGATAGTAAAACCCTTTTCCATTATTCTCAGCAAGGAGATGTACTCTGGGCAGTTTACCAGGGAGCAAGTATCAAACTGGGAACAATTACTGGGTTGGTAAAAGAAGATGGCTCATTAGAGTTTTCTTATCAGCATGTAAATGGCGAAGGCGCAATTCGTAGTGGAAAGTGCTCGTCTACCCCGGAAGTATTAGAGGATGGCCGAATCAAGCTCTACGAAAAATGGAGCTGGGATGGCGATGACCTTATTGGAGAATCTGTAATCGAAGAAGTCCTCGATTAAGACTTCTCCGTTTCTTGCTTAAGTCGATGAATGTCCTCAATCAGACGTGTCATTTCCAATGGCAAAGTGCCATTGTAGACGCCTCGAATATGTTGCTGTTCATCGACTAGCACAATATTTTCTGTGTGCAAGAAATCATCGATATCTGTAACGGATTTGCCAAAACCCTCATCAGCGAAGTAAGACTGCCTGCCAAGACGGTAGATCTGCTCTTTGTCTCCTGTTAAAAGATGCCACTTGGATGCGTCAATGTTATTTTCCATTGCGTATTCTTTTAATACCGCTACGGAATCCATCCAGGGCATCACACTGTGAGATATCATCAGCACATCGTCATCCTGAGCAAAAGCTTCCTGAATGCGCTGCAGATTATTGGTCATACGAGGACAGACCGTAGGGCAAATTGTAAAGAAGAAATTCGTTACGTGGATTTTACCTTGCAGATCTGCATTGGTAATGATCTGCCCATCCTGATTGGTCAAAGCAAAGTCAGCAACTCGATGAATGGTATCAGTATTACCATCAATCCATCTAGGCGTGAAATCTGCTTGCGTATAGTAAGGCATCGATATTTCCGATGATTTGGTATTGCACCCAAGTAAATAGATTGCAAGCACGAATAAAAGACTATTTCTGATCATAAATAGCAGCTGTTAACGGTTCAATTTCTTCTACAATATCAATGTTTTTGCATCTTTTCAGACCTACAAGTCCATATCTTCGCCCATCTTCTCGGATGACATAGTTGGATCTAATTTTCCCATCAGAACGCCACATTTTCTGTTCTCCAAAAGGCTTTCCACCTTTGAAATTGGTGAGTTTGGCTAATTGACCATTCTCAAACCAATCATAATGTGTTCCCAGGTTTTCCCCGTTCTTAAATCGGTATTCAAACTTTTTAGCTCCCCCAGAGTAAAAGCCCTGATGAATACCATCCTTTTCGCCATGTTTAAAATGGCGATAGTAGCGAATACTTCCATCTTCATAATAGGCTATTTTCATCCCATGCTCTTGACCTTGAATGTATGGAGTTTTGGTTTTCAGCGCCCCATTATCAAAATGATCAACGATATAACCCGAGAAGGGAATGGAGTCCAAATGAAGGACCCCATTAATGTTCGCTACCCCAGGGTGTTCATAGGACACCTCCACTTCCGGTATCCCAGAACAGCCCATGAGCAAAAAAACGGCGATAACTATGATCGCTTTCATTACTGCGTAATCGTACCTGGCACACCATAAAAACCATCTCCGTTGATCCATGGCAGATCTTCTGTGATGTGGTAATGGTATATTCCGTCAGGAAATTCAGCAGTCGCACCAATGTGACCATGATAATCATCCAGATCATCATTAGATAGTACAACACCATCCTCTTCAGGCCCATATACTGGAAAACCATCCAACAATAATCCTAAGAAAGACTCTTTATCTAATTCATCCTCTGTTAACCAAACTGGCTCGATATGGTAGTGATAGTCACCAGACTGAGCTGGGTGACCTTCATACTGATCAAATGTGTTCAGCTCATCCAAAATATCGTCTCCAGGAGCCGCTTGCTGGTTAAAAAATGCCACGCTGTTAACAGCTACACCCATTGGACCCATTGGGGTGGTTTCTTTCTGAGCTGCCTCTACTGGAAAACGAGGAATTTTATAAACGAAATCCTGCACTTCGATTGAGTTTGGATTTTTCTTAAAATCAGGATTATCTGGTTCGTCGTAAGATTCATACAGATCATTGTTTTCACTATAATACATACTCTTATGATCAGGAAGATTACCAGACTCGATGATGATGAATTCATCTTCGATAGTAATGTTCAGTGCTTCATCGTTGTAAAATTTAGAAACCAACACACTAATATCATTGGCCTCAGTTTCTTCTTCGTTTTCTTCTTGCTCTTCCTCCTCTTGCTGCTCTTCTTTTTTCAAAGTATCCGCAGGATCTTCGGTATCACAAGAGGTGATGGTAAAAGTGGCAAACAACAATGCCAGCATTAAGTAGCGATTCAATTTTATCATGTTGGTTATTCTTTTGTTGCTATTGAAACGGGCAACCTGGAATACACCCTACCATCATCATAAAAAAAAGGATCATTTTGATTTTGGAGCAATCGCTCTCTGGATAAGGATCACCTTATCCTGTGTACAGCATGGCAAAGTGAGTCATCAAAAAAGCCATCCCGACATGATGTTCAGAATGGCTTTGAATGCTCTTATTCGGTGACTAGTACTCTGACACCATAACTCTGTGGGTCGTCTGGAGGAGCTGCATTCCATCGAGAGAAGCTATGAGATCCGTCAGATTCATAATATACATTGTAATCACCAGCGGGTAAAGTAACCGTTTCATGAACTCTACGATTCTTTCTAGCACCACCGGCATGCTCTGTTTCATAGTAGTCCATTTCCCAAACTATTCTTCCCGTATCCATATTTTTGATCCAGGCCGTATCACTCATGCGACCATCAGATCCTTCTCCCATAGCAATGATGGTTACTTTGGTGGTATTCTCCAGAGAAAAATGCTCTCTCCTATAATCCCGATCAGTGATCATATTAATTTCCACCACTACATTTTCAGCAGTATAGGACTCTTCATCAAATTTCACAACTGATGACATATCTGCTTCATCAATCGCCCAAAGCGTAATACCCCAAT
>CAXEKM010000637.1:0-3876 GCA_963996645.1 uncultured Marinoscillum sp. | reverse complement strand
ATGAAATAGTTAAACGTCTAGTAATCATTAATTAACTATCTTTGCCACCTTAAAATTTTGCTCGATGAATTTACATCTTAAGAAGTCATTTTGGTTTCTAGCATTTGTTGCTCCGTTTTTTGCTAATGCGCAATCAAACGCACCTATTCTATCAGGTCAGGATACATCTCGAAACCCGATCACTGTGGCAGTGCCGTTCGTTGGATTTGCTCCAGATAGTAGAGGCGCTGCAATGGGTGATGCCGGCGTAGCTAGTTCACCAGATGCATACAGCGTTCACTGGAACAATGCCAAATTAGCTTTCATAGAAGATGACCTAGGATTCTCTTTCTCCTATTCTCCATGGTTAGGAAACATTGTAGACGACATGTCACTAAACTACCTAACCTTCTATAAGAAAATTGATAGAGTACAGACTATCGGCGCTACTATTCGCTACTTCGATTTAGGAGAAATTCAACTAACAGATGCTAACGCGGAACCTCTAGGACTAGAAAATCCTAGGGAAGCAGCATTTGACGCTACTTACTCCAGGAAACTATCTGAGAACATTGGTATCGGTGGTACAATAAGATATATCTGGTCAAACCTTTCTGGTAATATAACAGGTGCTCCAGATGCTAAAGCGGGTACTTCCGTAGCTATTGACTTAGGATTCTATTACAACAAAGAGTTGGTGTTTAATGGCAAAAACGCCGAATTATCATTCGGTGCACACCTATCTAACTTTGGACAAAAAATCACCTACAGTAACGACTCTAACGAAGACTTCATCCCTACCAACTTAAGATTAGGATCTGGGTTTAAGACCAATATAGATCCATACAACAGCATCACGTTATTAGTAGATTTCAATAAATTATTGGTCCCTACACCTCCATTCTATCAATTAGACGATGATGGACAAATCGTATATGATGCGAATGGCCAGCCTGTTATTCTTAAAGGAAAGGATCCAAATAGACCTTTATTAAGTGGTGCCTTCGGCTCATTCACTGATGCTCCAAATGGCTTCTCTGAAGAAATGCAGGAAATCATGATTTCTACTGGATTGGAATATAAATACAGGGATGTGTTCGCAGTAAGAGCTGGGTACTTCCATGAAAGTAAAAACAAAGGTGACAGAAAATATTTCACAGCTGGTCTAGGCTTTAAATATCAGGTTTTTGAGATCGATTTCTCATACTTGGTACCAAAAGATCAGAATCATCCACTTGGAGATACTTTAAGACTATCTTTTGTGTTTAGCTTTGACACTAAAGATGAAGACCCAACTGATGGATAGAACTCAGGCACCTGCTGCTGTTGAAATAGACAGACCTAATTTACCTTCTGTAGAAAAAGTAGTACTTAACAATAATCTGGAAGCCTATATTTTAAATCAAGGCAAACAGGACGTTGTTCTTTTAGAGTTAATAATACCCGTAGGCAGATATCAGGAACCAAGTTCTGGCTTAGCATTTTATCTTTTTAAGATGCTGACAGAAGGTACCACCAAGTATACTTCTGAGGAAATAGCATCAAAGTTTGACTTCTTTGGAAGCCATTTAGAGATTACTCCTACACTGGATCACGTAAGCATCAAACTCTACACACTTAGTAGGTTTTTTGAAGAGGTTCTAGATCTTTTTTGCCATTTACTTACAGAAAGTAACTACCCAGAACATGAGTTTGATATTCTGAAGCAAATTCGAGTTCAGCAAATCAAACAACAAGAGGCTAAGAACAACGTATTCGCAAGTCTAAAGTTTAGGGAAGCGCTATACGGAGCAGATCACCCTTATGGGAGAAAAGTAAGTATTAAACAAGCACAAGGCGTTTCTATTCAAGACGTTGTGGCATTCAAAAATGCCGTACTTTCAAAACCTACCATATTCTTAACAGGACGAATTACAGATAAAGAGCTTTCGACACTTACCGACAAGCTGAGTACTATCAATTTCTCCGACTCTGTAAAAAGCGAATCCTTTGTTATGACCCCTTCAGGTTCCGAACGTATTAAAAAGGACGGAAGCACACAGGCAAGCATAAGATTAGGTAAACTCATCATTAACAGAAAAAACCCTGACATTCACAACTTCAAAATCACCAATGAAATTCTGGGTGGATTTTTCGGGTCTCGATTGATGAAGAACATTCGTGAAGAAAAAGGATTGACTTACGGTATCCATTCCAGTATTCTTCACCTACAGCAATCTTCTTATTGGTCAATAGGCTCAGAAGTATTGTTAGACAAAGTAGACCTTGCCCTTGAAGAAATTCATAAGGAGATAAAAACGCTTCAAACTGAACGTGTATCCGATCAAGAGTTAAATATGGTGACCAACTACATGAAAGGAAAGTTCTTAACTTCCTTTGACTCACCTTTTAGCTCGCATAACATGATCAAGTCTTTAGTTCTAGATGGACTTGAAACCAGTTATTACTTCAACTATTTTGATGCGATTCAAAGTGTGAATGCAGAGACCATATTAGAAGTGGCTAATAAGTATCTTGACAAAGACTCATTAACTACTGTGATTGTTGGTTAATCCTTCTTTTGAAGAATTAAATATTCACCTCTTATTTTAACATCACTATACTCAAAAGGGAGTTTGGTATACCCTTGATAATCCATGATGCCTTTAACTCCATTTTTAGAGGCAATGATCAATTCCTGATCAGTATCTACAATGGAATCGTAATTCGGTCTGATAATAAAACGACCATTGATATCACAAAGTCCGAACTTATCATCCCAATCAGAGATTAGGTAATTGCCAGTCGACAATCGCTCAATATTTTTCCAGGTCACTTCAACTATTTCTTTCCCAGAAGGTGTGATGATACCATAGTTATCCTCGCTTTGAATGATTGCCAAATCATTGACGAACGTGCTAGAATAGCGATAAAATGGCTGAATTCTCAATACTTCAGCTTTGTCAATGAATCCCCATTTACCCAGCAATTGAACGGGAGCCAACCCTTCGCTGTACGGTTGAGCTGCATCATACCTGTTAGCAATTCTTAGCTTGCCATTTAAATCTATAAATCCGTGTTTTCCATCCTTCAATACATGAAAATAGCCTTCAGAAAAACCATATACATCCTGAATTTCATCTTCCGGTTTTACAATCACTCTGCCAGATGAATGAATTAAAGTTACATAAGCACTATCTAGCAGCACATAGTATTCTCCTACTACGGAAACCTTCTTATAAATAGGATGCACATAATGACCTGTTGTCGTAATAACGCCATAATTTTCATCATCAACTAACTCCAGGTATTCTTTTGGTCTTGTCTCGAAAGGCACGCTCTGTATAGCCTCCCCTTCTTCATTGATGACATAGGTAGCCATACCTTTCTCAGCTATATAAAAACGATCATAGCAATAAATGCTATCATACTCAGCCAATACCAGCCATTCGCCATTAAAATTGCTCACTCCCCAGGCTCCATAATTTTTAGCTAAAAAATGATTGGCACTAAAAGTCTTTTCTACTTTATCAAAAGTATAGTTTAGCAATACATTACCTCTAAAATCCAGCCAGCCCCAATAATCATTTCTTTTGACTGGCACATTCCTGTTAGAAGCAAAGGAGACATCCTGAAAAGTTCTTTCATTGATCTTCCTTCCAAACATATTGTATACATCCCAATCACCTTTTGTGTTGGTATAGAAATACAAGCTATCTACTGCTACCGAATCGAAACCAAATGCAATTTCACGTCCATCAGTTTTATAGATTCCCCACTTTTGAGTCTTATTATTTTTGGTAACCAGGAAACCATTTCTAATTGATTTAAGCGAATTATTCTGATCGTTGAACAAAAGGTCGCTTGCAGCAAGAATGTGCTCTGCATTATTTACATGTGCTATCAAAATATCATGAT
>CAXEKM010000636.1:0-2144 GCA_963996645.1 uncultured Marinoscillum sp. | reverse complement strand
TTTCCTTCGAAGTATCTGTCTTCGCTAGTGAACTCCATCCATGGTTTAGGGCTATGAATGATGAATAGATCAATATAATCTACATTAAGAGCTTTCAAAGATCCCTCAATGGCAGCTTTCGCATCCTCATACGTTTTAGCCTCAGCAGCCAGCTTAGTGGTGATGAATAGCTTTTCTCTGTCTACCCCACTTTCTTTGATGGCTTTGCCTACTCCTTCTTCATTTTGATACGCCTGAGCTGTATCAATGTGTGTATATCCTATTTCAATAGCAGTTTTAACTGCTTCTACTACAGCGTCGTTATCGATCATCCAAGTACCATAACCTAGCTTAGGAATTTCAACGCCGTTATTCAATTTATATGTTTCTTGTAGTATCATTTTGTCTTTTATTTATTGAGTACTTGATTGTATTGCTCATCGGTAACTACTTCCATCCAATCAACTACACCTTTCTCGATGTTAGGCACTATATACAATTGCTGTAGTCCTACATCATGACTCGCTCCATGCCAGTGTCTCGTGTTTGGAGGACAGGTTACGGCATCACCTTTTTTGATGATTTGGATAGACTCACCTTCTATTTGATGATAACCAACGCCATCAGTAATAATTAATATTTGACCTCCGGGGTGTTTATGCCAATTACTTCGAGCTCCTGGTTCGAAATACACATTGCCTGCGATGGTTGTCAAAATGGTATCCATTACCAACCCATAGTTGTAAGCGTTTCCTGTAAAGAATTTGTCTGATCCTTTGTTGCCTTTCGGGAAAAGGAATTCCAATTCTGATGTGGATTTATACTCAGCAAAATCTGTTGATCCCGAACAACCTAATATAAATACCAATAGTAATCCTCCAAATACGATATTGCATTTAGATAGACATTTAAAAGACTTGGTCTTGAAGTGGATCTCTTTTTTCATGACATTTCTTATTTAATGACATGGCAAAGTTATCACTCACCGATCCCTAACTGTTAAAGGAAATCAAATCAAAACTTAAGAATATCAAACCATCTCAGTCCGCATGGACTTAGGTGTGGTTCCCGTTTGCTTTTTGAAAAAGTTGTTGAAGTATGTTGGGTACTCAAACCCAAGAGCGTAAGCGATCTCACTTACGTTCCAATCAGTGTGCTGCAAAATGGCCTTTGCTTCTGTGAGAATCCGCTCAGTGATATGTGTAGTGGTTGACTTACCTGTCACTTGCTTCACTGAACGATTGAGATAATTGACATGAACAGATAGTTGGTTGGCATAATCTTGTGCAGTTTTCAATTTTAATGGACTCTCTGCAGACTCCACTGGAAATTGACGCTCGAGTAATTCCAGGAAAACTGAGGTTAGACGAGACGCTGCATTTTTCTTCGTATCAAAATCTTCAGAAGGCTGCATCTTCATTGCCTCGTGCAGAATCAAATGAATGTAATTTCTAATTAAATCATCCTTATGGGCATAATCAGATTGTTGCTCTTCAATCATTTTATTGAACATTCCGTTCAAAAACTGTCTTTGGTCCTCGCTGATTTTGAGAATTGGTGTGCCTCCTATTCTGAACAGAGGTGATTTCTGGAGACTCTCTGCTTTATCAGAAAGGTTCAAAAAGTCTTCTGAAAACAAAGCTGTGTAACCAACATAAGTAGTCGAAAGTGTTTCCCAGGAATACGGAATATGCGGATTTCCGAAGAACAACACCGTACCTTCATGTTCAAAACTACGATCTGCATAGTGAATCATGCTCTTCCCTGTAGTCATGCAGATTTTGTAGAAATCCTTTCGACTATATGTCTTGGTAGCATTCGCATCTTTCTCAATCTGAAAGACATTAAAACCTTTCAATTTTAATTCGTTATTGAACTCTGAAAGTGAACGTTCTACTTTGGCTGCCATCACTCAAAATTAAGGTATTCAAACCAAACATCAATAAGTAGACATTAATTCCATTCGTTGAGCAATTCCATCAATTCCTCTTGCTTGGCTGTATTGTGAACATCACTAAGAAGTGCCTGCTCCTTCTTGTGATAGAAATACTTACCAGTTACCAGAGCGTCTGGATCATTGCTAGTTGCCAACCAAACCTGAGTCTCCGCACCCTCATGTAAATCATCAGGTGCTCCCTTTCCTCCCATCTTAGTTGGTACCCAAC
>CAXEKM010000635.1:0-3057 GCA_963996645.1 uncultured Marinoscillum sp. | reverse complement strand
GTTATGTTGGAAATTTCAACTGGTCACATCTGGAGTTTTCAGGAACTAATGCCAGAGTTACTTCCATTTCTGAACTGGCTAATGCCCAAGATGTGGTTTTATACCCTAACCCAACACGAGGCAAGGTAATGATCAACAACCTGAATGTCTATGAAAGAATAACGGTGAGCAATCTTTCTGGACAGGTGTTGCTTGCACAATCAGTATCTGAGACTAATGCTACTTTAAACCTGGAGCAGTTAAGTGCCGGAACCTATCTGGTTACAGTTACCAGCACCTCAGGTAATCAACGTGTCATCAAATTGATCGTTGAATAGTTTATTCTATACATCAGACACACCCGTTAATGATATTAACGGGTGTGTATGCTTCTTCTCAAAACAACTCCTATTTTATCATAATAATGTTCCTTTCTGATCAAATGTTCTGAATAGAGATTTCAATATAATGGAATATGATATGCATGTTACCAAGTTGAGAAGTCAACACCTTTGTCCTTTCGGACATTTCTCTTTGGATAAGGGGAAAACTAATAGAGGATTAATCATTTAAAATACACCTAACAATATGCCCATGTGACTAATCATTTAATTTCCTCACAAAGCATCTAACATCTTACACCAAACATCTACCCTAACCCCAATAATCAAACAACTCTCCGATCTTCTGAGAGACTTTTGCTGAGCTAGGTAGCATGGTTTGTTCCAATGTACTGTTAAGTGGAATGGCCGGCATGTTTTCAGAGCCCATGGTCACTACAGGTGCGTCCAAATGCTTGAAGCAATGTTCCTGAATATTGCCAGACAAACTCATTGCAAACGTATTGTTTTTCGGTTCTTCTGTCAATACCATGCACCGGTTGGTGCGTTTCACAGAATCATAGATCGTATCAAAATCTATTGGATTCAACGTACGTAAATCGATGATCTCAATTCTACCCTCAAAGTCCTTGGACGCATTCAATGCCCAGTGAACTCCCATGCCGTACGTTACGATGGTCATAGCTTCATTGGCATCAATTGCCTCTAGTGAAGCTTCCTGGAAGACATTGGCTTTGCCAAACGGCAACACATAATCTTCTGCAGGCTCATGCGTCTTGGCGGCCAGCGTACCCGGTACTTTAGACCAGTACAAGCCTTTGTGTTCAAAGATTACCACAGGGTTCGGATCATGGTAAGCGGCCTTCATCAGACCTTTCAAATCCGCACCAGTACTTGGATAGGCGATTTTCACACCACGGATGTTAGCCACCACAGATTCCACACTTGAAGAATGGTAAGGCCCACCACTACCATAAGCTCCAATTGGAACACGTAGAATCATGCTTACCGGCCATTTTCCATTACTTAAATAACACGAACGGCTCACCTCTGTAAACAGTTGATTCAATCCTGGCCAGATGTAATCAGCAAATTGTACTTCTACGATCGGCTTCAATCCTACTGCAGACATCCCTGCTGTAGATCCAATGATAAATGCCTCCTGTATTGGTGTGTTGAATACACGCTCTTTGCCGAATTTCTGAGACAAAGTAGCTGCTTCTCTAAATACACCACCTAAACGGTGACCTACGTCCTGACCGTACAGCAAACAGTGTTTATCAGCCTTCATTAGCTCTTCCACTGCATGCAAAGCACTATCCACCATCACCGACTTTTCAGCTCCAGCCGGCTTACGCTCACCTTGCTCCTCAGTAATCGGAGTTGGCGCGTAATCATGGGTGTATAAATCTTCAGAAGTTGGATCTTCAGCCTGTAGCGCTTCTTCATAGTCTGCTGCAACTATCGCTTTTGCTTCAGTTTCTATTTTGTTGATTTCCTTCTCACTGAATCCAGCTTCTTCCAATTGCTCAATGAGGATTGGATATGGATCATGTATTCTGTGTTCGTCAAGATCATCACGGTACCATTCCATTCTTACTCCAGAAGTATGGTGATTCAATAATGGAACAGAAGCATGTACCAGGAATGGTCTTCTCTCCTTTCTGATAGTCTTGATGACCTGTTCCAGCGTTTCATAACATTCGCTAAAGTCGTTGCCTTCTACATGGATAGCTTCTAAGCCTTTAAATCCTTTGGCATAATGAAAGGCATTATTTGCTCGAATTTCGTCAGCGCTCGCAGAGATGTCCCAACCATTGTCCTGCACCAGGAATAAGATTGGTAATTGTTTTAAAGCGGCCATTTGGAAAGCTTCGGCCACTTCCCCTTCCGTCACACACGCATCACCTAAGCTACAAAGTACCAAAGGTTGATCGTTGTTATCCAGTCCCTGCTGTTCTTTGTACTGCATACCCATCGCTGCGCCAGTTGCTGGAATCGCTTGCATTCCAGTTGCTGAAGATTGATGAGGAATCTTAGGTTTGTTCGGATCATTTAAACTTGGGTGTGCATAGTAGGTTCTTCCTCCTGAGAAAGGATCATCCTTCTTCGCCAACAGTTGCAACATCAAATCATACGGACGCATACCAATGCCTAACAGCATAGAATCATCACGGTAATACGGATAGGCATAATCCTGAGGTTTTAACTGCATGGAAGCAGCTAATTGAATGGCTTCATGACCTCTAGAAGTGGCGTGAACGTATTTGGAAACTACCTTAAAATGTTCCTCATACAGTTCCGTCATTGCTTTGGCTTTTGCCATTTTGAAAAACGCTTCTTTGAGGACTTTTTTACTAACTCGGGGTTGTGTTAGAGTTTCCATAATTGATACGACTATTAAGGGGTACTAATGTTTCGTTTCTACTATAAATTTAACGTATCAAAGAGGATTTTGATTAATATGAGGAATTATAGTAGTTTTATTCTGATTAAAATATATCAATTAGAATAATCGAATATTAACAAGTGATTAATCACTGAATAAAAGAATAATATTCTACTGAAATTTTCAACTCACAGTTTGGATAGTAACAAAGCTCATTTTTTAGGATGAAAGAAATCAAAAAATTAGACGAAGTAGATATCAAAATTTTACAGTTGTTGCGAGAAAATGCACGAATAACGGTAAAGGAAATGTCCACTCAACTGAACCTCTCCACCACTCCTGTTTTTG
>CAXEKM010000634.1:0-4144 GCA_963996645.1 uncultured Marinoscillum sp. | reverse complement strand
TTCACTGGACGATCACCAGGACCAACTTTGACATCTGCTAATTTATCCATAATGTCTACACCTTCAACTACTCTCCCAAAAACGGTGTATTCTTTATCCAAATGCGGTGCTCCAGCGATTTTGGTATAAGTCTCAACCATTCTAGGATCCACTTCTTTGTTAAGGTTGACACTTAATTCTTTCTCTACGTAGCCTTTGCACTCAAGCGCTAACTCGTTCATGCCCGCATAGTTGCCTTGTTGCTGTAAGTCCATAAATAGTTGCTTTAAGCTATCGTATTCAGGGTTTTGCAACATCATGCTAATCGACTGATTCAACTTCATTTGGTCAGTAGTCAATTCTGCTTCTGAGAATACTCTTCCGTCTACAATATAGAATTGTGAGCTAGAAGACATCTTCTCAGGATTAACCTGATCTCCCTGACGAGCTGCAGCCAACGCTCCTTTAGTATGCTGGAATTTTTCGTTGATTTCGGCAGGAATTCTCGCTCCTTCTGGTTCACGAGTATCATCCTTAGCATAAATGTCTCCACCTTGAACCATAAAGTCCTTGATGATTCGGTGCCATTGTGTGCTGTCGTATTTGCCTTCTTTCGCTAGAGCGATGAAGTTCTTTTTATGTAAAGGAGTCTCATCATACAAGATGGCTTTCATGTCGCCAAACTCTGTGTGGATGATCACTAAATAATCTTTGTTTTTGTCACAGGCTGATAAAAATACTGTGAAAACTATCGCTAAAAGAAATAATCTCTTCATTGGTTCGCTTTAATTTGGGCTCAAATATACAAGATCAAAATATTAAAAAAACGCTCTGTTAAAGCTCTTTTCTAATATCAGCTAGCACCTTATCTCCACCAGCTTCCAATATTTCTTTCGCCAACTGCTTTCCTAACTTTACAGGGTCCGCATCAGATAGTGTTTTCACAATTCGAGTAGATCCATCAAGGCTCACAATTCCACCTTCTATGCTTACCTGATCACCAGTGTTGGTTGCTAATGCAAAAACGGGAATGCTACATCCACCTTCTAGTTCAGCTAAATACGCACGCTCGGCTAACAACCTTTTTTCTGTTTCCGGATCGTTGATAACTTGTCGAATGGCATCTCTTTTTTCTTGACGGATGTTCACATGAGATTCTATTGCCACACTTCCTTGACCAACTGCAGGGATAAATTCCTCCGTAGTAAGCTCATGCTGGATCATGTCATCATACCCCATACGATGCACACCTGCATAAGCCAAAACCAGCCCCTGACACAAACCATCGCGCATTTTTGCAATTCTGGTTTGTAAATTGCCTCGAACATCTACGGTTTTGATGTTTGGATAGAAATGCTTGAACAATGCCACGCGGCGAGTAGAAGAGGTTCCCAATACGAGGTTAGGATCTTTCATATCTATCTCCTGATCTGAGACAATCACGTCATTGATTTTTTCACGCTCAGTGAATGCAATGATTTCGAAACCTTCAGGAAGTCTTGATTGCATGTCCTTGGCACTGTGAACAGCAATGTCCACGTCTCCAGAAGCTAGTTGTTCTTCCAGTTCTTCTGTGAAAACACCTTTACTTCCAATCTTCGCAATAGATACATCCAGTACTTTATCTCCTTTGGTTTCCTTCAAAACCAACTCTGTTTCGTATCCGGCATTTTGCAGCTTTTCAGCGACATATTCTGCTTGCCAAAGAGCCAATTTACTTTGACGAGTTCCTATTCTAATCTTATCCACTATGCGTTTTTCTTTGCGCCTCTTCTCTTCTGATAATTCTGCTCAATGTATTCGATGATCTTACCAGCAATGTCACTTTCCGTGGCTTTTTCAATGCCTTCAAGTCCTGGTGAGCTATTCACTTCTAAGATCAACGGTCCTCTATCAGATTGTAGCATGTCTACACCAGCTACACTAAGTCCCATCGTCTCCGCGGCCTTTACAGCAGCAGCTTTTTCTGATCTTTTCAATTTGATCAGCTCTGCAGTACCACCTCTATGAAGGTTAGATCTAAACTCGCCTTCTTTTCCGGTTCTTTTCATCGCACCAACTACTTCTCCATTTACCACAAAGGCGCGAATGTCTGAAGCTTTGGCTTCTTTGATGAATTCCTGAACAAGTATTCTGGCTTTAAGACCATGGAATGCTTCAATTACCGATTTAGCAGCTTTGATGGTTTCAGCCAATACAACTCCCAGTCCTTGAGTTCCTTCAAGTAATTTGATGATCAAAGGAGCTCCACCCATGTTTTGGACAATCTGCTTTTCTTCTTTAGAGTAGTTGGTAAATGCGGTTTTTGGTAAACCCAGTCCAGCTGCCGCAAGCATCTGCATACTTCTTAGTTTGTCTCGTGATCTGGTGATGGCAATGGATCGGTTGGCACTGAATACGTCCATCATCTCAAACTGACGCAATACAGCTGTTCCATAAAAGGTAACGGAAGCACCAATACGAGGAATCACCGCGTCAAATCCTTCGAGTTTTTCTCCTTTGTAATACATGGTCAAGGCATTTTGCTCAATCATGATATCGCACTGAAGGTGGTCTATAACATACACCTCATGTCCACGGAACTGGGCCGCTTCTACAAGTCGTCTTGTGGAATACAATTCTGATCTACGAGACAGTATGGCTAATTTCATTTCTTATATTTTCGTTTGGGGATGTTCAATATATGTAAAATACGATTTTCACTAGGATGTTTCAGAATGAACTTATCATGATGTTTTTTTCAAGTCGTGTGATAAATTTTTCTTGGAGACATCAACCAGAAACCGATCTTTCAACAATTTTCTGCCCAGCAAAATGGGGTTTTTCATTTGCGATCGATCGGATAGTGAAAATTCAGCAAGGTATGATTTGCCGAATATGACAATATGTGTTTTGATGATGTAGCGCTTTTGGGCTTCACCATTCGAACTCTTTATTGACTTTTGGTAATAGTCTCGGGTTTGAAACTTCTTCACCACTGACTGGCCTTCCACTTTCGTTGGCAACTGGAAGCTAAGGACTCCATCCGTAACAGCAATTTTTTTGCAATGGATAGATGAAGTATAAGCTCCGGTATCAATTTTGGCATTCGTTTCTAAAATACCCAGGTCAGGGAGGTCTACTTTGTCCGTTCTACCGATTGTTTTCTTGGTTTTCATGAACGAAGAAATTTACTACACTGCAGTGAAAGGTTCATAAAGGTGATTCGCGGACTGGCGTTTCTTGCCAAATGACCCAGACATTCACTGATACTCATGTAGATTTTTTCCAGAGCCGGAAGACTCGCGAATCCTCCAAATTTTTGGATGAATTCACCTTCAGCACCTTCTCTGTTGACCAATTCATTGTTGTCCGCTTTGCTAAGGATAGCATCTCTGATCAGAGCAATTGAAAACTCTAGCTGGTTGCGCTGTTGTGGCTTGGAACTTCTCACGAAATCTTCTGTCACATTGAGCAATCCCGAATAATCCCCTTTCAGACACATCTGCATCCAGTTTCGGAATGCTTCGTAAGCCATTTTATCAGCATTTTCTAACTCGTAGATGGCTTTACCCAGGCTTCCATTAGATATTCTGGCGACTTTTTCGGCACTGGTCTGGTCGACACCTTTCTTTTCAATGAGGTATTCTTTGATCACATCCTCCTTGAATGGAGTCACGTTGAATATTTGTGTTCTGGATTTAATAGTAGCTAAAAGATTATCATAGGCATAACTAACCAGCAAATAGATAGTTTGTGTTGGTGGTTCTTCCAGTACTTTTAGGATCCCATTGGCAGCAGCCGGATGCATGAACTCTGGATACCAGATAATCAATATTTTAAAATCTCCTTCGAAAGACTTCATACTCACCGTACGAATAATGTTACGGCTATCTTCTCTGGAAATTAGTACGTTCTTATTTTCATAGCCATTGTAAGCAACCCAGTCATTGATGTCACTGTAAGGCTTTTCTGCAGCAAATGTTCGCCACTTTTTTAGAGTTTCAGTTTGCAGCTTGTCATAGTCCGAGCTCTTGCTAGCTGATGGCTTCGGGTAGATGAAGTGCACATCGGGATGGATTAGCTTAGCCATTTTTTGACAATTGGCACACTCTCCACAGGAGTCCTGATCTTGTTTGTTTTCACAAAGAAGATAGGTGGCAAAAGAAATAGCGACGGGCAATCC
>CAXEKM010000633.1:0-2144 GCA_963996645.1 uncultured Marinoscillum sp. | reverse complement strand
TTATGGTTATTGTTACCAGTTCAGTTTATCTTATCTCCAGTTCACGGAGCGATCATCAACTGGTTTGCACACCTGTACGGATATAGAAACTTTGAAGTAGGAGATACTTCTAAAAACTTCTTGCCATTCGATTTCTTGATGATGGGTGAGAGCTATCACAACAATCACCACAAGCATGGCTCAAGAGCTAACTTTGGTGGGGTTAGATGGCATGAGATTGATCCTACATATCAAGTTATCAAGGTGTTGAATCTGGTTGGGATTATTAAAATGGCCAAGCAGAAAGAGGTGAAAATGGAGCGAATGAATAAGAAAAAAGTCGCTGCTTAAGATATTTAGTTAAAATTCATAAAGCCACTTCAATTAACTTTGGAGTGGCTTTTTTCGTAAATGATGCCTATGATTTTAAATGTTTTTTTACTCATTTTTAGTTTCGTGTCACCCAATACACTACAGATTACCGTAGAAGGAATTGAAAAAGAACAAGGATACATCCGTGTTGCATTTTATGATTCTGAGGAGATTCATCTGGATGAGAAAACAGTAACTTATTATCATGAGGAACCTGTTAATAGTGTAGGTAGTATGTCGTTTGATGTGCCTATACCTGCTGGTGATTATTCTGTGGCTATATACCATGATGTTAATTCTGATAAAGAACTAAATAAGAACCTGATAGGAATTCCAAAAGAGCCTTATGGATTCTCTAACAATGTGATGGGCATGTTTGGTCCTCCATCATATGATGAAGCTAAAATTTCTGTTCCGGAAATGAAAAAGATTACTATCAATTTGCACTAAAAGACTCGAAACGGACCGGATCAACTCATCTGACTCTCAAACTCCCTGTAGCTATTTATCCTGACCATTTACATACTATTAGCTGCCCTTGGTCAAATAAAAACACACCTTCATACTTTCTGCCGTTGGTATAGACTAACAATCTAAACCAACTAAACACATGTTACTCAGCTACTTAAAAATTGCGTATCGCAATTTTGTCAAGCAGAAGGTATACTCAATCGTCAACATTGGTGGCTTGGCAATTGGCCTCACTTGTTTCATTCTCATCTTTCTCTACATCCAGGACGAGCTTAGTTATGATCGTTTTCATTCCAAATCGGATCGGACCTATCGATTGGTTGAACACTTCGAAAGTGAGGGAGTAGGAGAGCACAGTGCTTCGCAGCCCTTCCCTACAGGACCAACGATGGCTGCAGATTTTGGTGATCAGGTAGTGGCTATGACACGCATGTTCAATTTCCAATCGCCATCATTAGCTCTGGCCAATCGCGAGCGTGAAAAGGCATTCAATGAATCTCGCATCTTCTTTGTGGATTCAACCTTCTTTGAAGTTTTTGATTTCGAGTTGAAAGTAGGAGATAAGGAAACTGCTCTTGATGAACCAAATAGCATTCTGCTAACGGAGACGATGGCGGTTAAGTATTTTGGAGATGAGAATCCAATAGGGAAGCTGCTTGAGTTTCAAGGGAATCAGAACTTGAAAGTGACAGGTATACTTGCTGATGCTCCGTTGAACGCTCATTTTCAATACGACTTCCTTTCGTCTTTTTCCAGTTTGAAACAATCCTTTGGTGGAGGATATCCAAGAACGTGGTATTGGAATCCTTGCTGGACCTATGTAGTGCTGGAAGAAGGTGTAGCTCCTGAAGTGGTCGAAGCACAATTTCCTGATTTTGTGAAGAAGTATTTTCCGCCTTTTATTGTAGAAGATGTAACGTTGGAACTACAGCCTTTGGAGTCTATTCACCTGACGTCCCGATTGGATTATGAGATTCGGGCAAATAGTAGCAAGGCTAACCTTCAAATTTTTGGCATTGTAGCCATCTTCGTTTTGCTAATAGCTACTATTAATTTCATCAATTTATCTACAGCCAGAGCTAATAAAAGAGCCAAAGAGGTTGGTGTGCGTAAGTCCTTAGGAAGTGAGAAGAGTCAATTGATTACTCAGTTTGTAGTAGAGTCCATTGTTTTAACGTGTTGTGCAGTAATTCTTTCATTAGTGCTTGTGCTATTGTCATTGCCTTCCTTCAATGCATTGACTGAAAAGGCGATCAGTTTCAGTTCCTTGATGGTTCCTGAAATGATAGTTGGTCTGATGTTATTAACCTTATTTGTTGGTT
>CAXEKM010000632.1:0-2184 GCA_963996645.1 uncultured Marinoscillum sp. | reverse complement strand
GATCGGGTTTGCGGTCTCCATGATTGGATCTTATTTATGTTATTCTATTCCTATCATTGCACTGGGGTTCCAATATTTCAATTTGTCTGAGCGAATGGAAGGAAGAGGACTGAAAAGTCAAATTGAGGAGTTTGAAAGCCTTAGCTAATACCGTCTTATTTCTTTTAATAGTCTTTTTTGCTTCAGCATTTGACTTGCCTGGAACGGAAGAGCTGCGTCATTTTGATGCTCAGCAGATTGCTGAATATCGAAATGATTCTGCCTTTGATTATTCAACGGAATATGCTGTTTCGGATTCCATCATTACATTGTTCTTAGCCTGGCTATTAGACAAACTGAGCTATGTGTTCCGGTCTATGGGTATGCAGGATATATGGCCGTTCGTGTTTCGAATTCTGGTCATCGGCGTTGTATTAATAGTTCTGTATTACATCTTGAAGAATCGCTACGGTACTGTGTTGGAGCGAAACTCAAAGAGCTTTGTTCCAATGGGAGTAACCACTGTAGATGGGCAACGTATCGATTATGAGGCTTTGATTAAAGAAAGTAAGATGAATGGCGACTATAAATTGGCCATACGCTACCAGTTTTTAAAGTGCCTGCATGACCTACATAAGTCTGATCAAATTAAAATCACCACCTGGAAGGCCCCACTTGATTATGTGGACGAATTGCCTGCAGGAAAACAAGAAGCTTTTTCTTCTCTGGTAACGCTGTTTGAAGTGACCTGGTATGGTGATTATGATGCGCAGGAAGAACAGTTCGATGAGTCCAATGTCTTACTTGAAACCATATATGGATGAGTAAGAAAGAACGCAGATTGTACATATTCCTGGCGGTGATTTTTGTGCTTTATGTAGTGGTAGAGCAATACAAACCCGAGCCATTAGTGTGGATTCCTACCTTTGCGCAGAAGGACAAGCAGCCATACGGTGGGTATGTTTTGTATGAGCAACTAGATGATTTTTTTGCAGCAAAGGAGATCTCTTTTGAAACACTGTATGAACATGGAGATTCTGTAAATGCGGAAATGATCATACTGTGTTCAGAGTTTGAACCTGGAAAAGCAGACTTTACAGCTTTGATGAGTATGTTAGAGAAGGGGAACAATGTATTGATTGCTTCCAGTATTTTCTCAGAGGAATTTTTGGATACTTTGGACTTGAAATGGGATGATGAGTTTAAAGAAGCCACCTTGCAAATGATTGATTCATTGGAAATCAGTTATGGAAATACTTCAGCCTATTATCCCAAAAGTCAAATTTATGGAGTATTTGAAGTGGGTGATAGCTTGCAGTGGAATGTTGCGGCTTCTTCGGATAAGCCTGTAGTTATTCATCGTCAATTTGGAACTGGTCAATTAATTCTTTCTACTCATCCATTGGCCTTTACGAATTATGGGATTTTAAAATCAGGAGGTTTGGGATTACCTGAAATGATGCTGAATCTATTGGATCCAGACAAAGTGATTTACAACCGATACTATCATAGTGGAAGAATGGAATCTACTTCTGTCTTCCGCTATTTCATTTCACAGCCAGCACTTCGTTGGGCTTTGAACCTGACCTTATTGAGCATCTTGTTGTTGCTGTTCATTGGCAGCAGAAGAAAGCAAGCGAAGATTGATTTACTAGATCCAAAAACGAATACCACTATTCAGTTCATTAAAACAATGGGTGGGCTGTATTACCGTGAAGGACGTCATATATCTGCTGCGCAGAAGATGGTCAGTCATTTCTTGAAAACGCTAAAAGAACGCTATTATATATCCAATTTGTTTGATGATGCTACGTATCAAACATTGGCGGTAAAAACTGGATTGAAGAAGTCTGAGGTCATTCAGACATTTGAAATCATCCAACATGTAAAAAATGGGGGCAATGTCTCAGAGGAGATGTTGACCGACTTAAATCAGAAGATCGAAAAATTTAATATTAAGTAAAATGTCAGAATTTACTAATCGCGTGGACCTGCAGGGGTTCTCAGACAAGATCAGCCAACTAAGAACAGAAGCGCACAAAGCTTTGGTAGGACAAGAGCAAATGCTTGATTTGTTACTAACTGCTTTTTTCGCTGGTGGCCATGTGTTGATTGAGGGGGTTCCAGGAGTTGCTAAGACGTTGACAGCTCGTTTGCTGGCCAACATGACAAAGGCGGAATTTAAGCGTATACAATTTACTCCGG
>CAXEKM010000631.1:0-2552 GCA_963996645.1 uncultured Marinoscillum sp. | reverse complement strand
GGGAAGCGCACTCTAAAGTCTTTAGCGTTAGCATGCCCTCTAGCAATAGCCGAAGAGATGAACGTACCCATTCTGATCTGATCTTCACGTCTCAAACCTTCCGAGTAAAACTCCCAGGATCTTTCGTCCAACAAATGCATTCTTAATGCCTCTTTGCTTCCAAAATCAGTCAGTAGAATTGGCTCCAAACCTGCACGATCTCTTACCAGATTGATCAAATCAACTGATTCCTGATTAGGTCCATTCACTTCATTCAAAGCCTCCGCTCTTGACAACAAAATATCTGAGTAGCGAATGGCTGCCACGTCATTTCCATGCTCATTACCCGTTCCATTAGGGTCTGGCCAATATTTAAATGAACGCGTGTTGTTTGCATCCAACAATGACACCAACTCATCATCGTTGTTGATATATTCCGAAATGATCAGGTTTTTACGAAGATCTCCATCCTCAAATGAGTTGAAGAAATCATCATACAAACGATACTGTGCTGCCCAGTTTCTCCAAGAGCTTATAAACTGTAATCCAGTTCGTGGATCGCTTTTAAATCCAGGAGGAAATGCTCCATTCATGTAGTTACAACCTTGCTGACCTGCCAGCTGAGGGTAAGAAAGTATGAACTCACTGTTGATCTCATTTTCAACATGAAACATCATCTCATAATCTGGATACAAAGAGTATTTTCCCATATCCATGACAGCTTTGGCCATATCAGCCGCCTTTTGCCATTGCTTCGTATTCAAATAAAATTTGGCCAATAAAGCTCTTGCAGCGCCACTAGTAGCTCTCCCTCCCGCTGCTTCAGCTCCAGGCGCTGGCAAATCTGGAATTACAGCAAGAAGTTCAGTTTCAATGAAGGATTTCATTTCTTCATCTGTACTTCTACCAATATACAATTCATCACTAGTGCTCAGTCTCAATGGAACCGGACCGTACCAGTTGTAAAGATTGCTGTAGGCAAGAGCCCGAAGGAATCTCGCCTCGGCAGCAAACAACGTTTTAGTCTCTGTAGATATTTCTGCACCTTCAAGATTTTCCAGAACGATATTGGCGTTTCGAATACCTCTATAAGGTTTCTGCCACATCTCCCCATATAACCAACCTAAAGTTGGATCCCAGGTGAAATTGATCATGAGTACAGCAGTAAGATTCTCTCCCCCACCAGTTTCCCATTCAATATCGGTGCACCAATCCAGCACGTTTCTCACACTGTGGTGCGAGTAACCGTTTTGATATGCTTGAGAATAAGAAGCAAACAAGATAGACTCCAGACCCTCCTGAGTAACTAGGAAGTTTTCAGGTGCCAATTGCGAATACACAACTTCATCCAGGGTATCCTCACATGAGAATGTGACCAAAAGGAGAAGTATCAAATTAAGTTTTAATAGCTTTTTCATTTTGATGACCATTTAGAAGTTAAGTTTTAGACCAACTAAGAAAGATTTTGCCGTTGGATAGGCATTATAGTCTATCCTGGTTAATGCACTACCATTTGGATTGACCGCCGGATCAATTCCACTGTAACCTGTGACGGTCCAAAGATTACTGGCAGTAACATAAACTGAAGCGCTACTGATCTGCTTCATGAAATCTGGAAGATTATAGCTCAACGTAATGGTCTTCAGTCTGAAATATGAAGCGTCTTCTATGGTATAAGAATTGGCTTGTTTGGTTCCCTGACCTGATGGGTTTATGAAAGAAGGATAAGTATCTGAAGGGTTATCTTCAGTCCAACGATTCAGGTATGGCTCCGCAAATTTGTTTCTTCTCAAGTTAATTGGGAAGTAGGTATCTACCAGGTTCTGATTCAACATACTCACCCCTTGAATTCCTTCAAAAAACACCATCAAACTGAAGTTTTTATACTCCAAAGTATTAGTAATGGAGTAAGTCAGGTCAGGGAATGAATTTCCTAAAATCATTCGATCGTCTGCATTGACTGTACTGTCTCCATTGATATCTCTAAACTTCAGATCACCAGGAGCAACATTGTCTTTAGTCGCAGCAAAATTGTCATCAGTCTGCCACACACCATCGATCTGATATCCGTAGAATGATCTCATGGTTTGACCTTCCTCTGTCAAGAAAAATCCTCCTGAGAACCCAGCTCCACCTTCAATGATCTGCTCAATTCCTCCGAGATCTAGCACTTTGTTTTTGACTGTAGCCAAATTCACAGAAGTAGTCCATGAGAAATCAGTTTTCTCAATATTTACCGTATTCAATGAAAGCTCGATACCCTTATTTTGAATGCTTCCTGCATTTCTCAATTGAGTTGTAAAACCTGTTGAAGTTGGAATCGGAAGATTGATCAACATATCAAATGTCTTCTTCTCGAAATAATCGAAGCTACCATAGATACGATCCTTGAATAGTCCGAAATCTAAGCCAACATTCCACTGCTCTGTGGTCTCCCATCTCAAATCAGGATTCGCTATGCGTGTAGGAGCAGTAGTGGAAATCTTAGTAGATGTTCCTCCGACATTGAATACGTTGATTCCACCTGCCGCAAATGTGGTAAGTGACTGATAGTTCCCAATATCCTGGTTCCC
>CAXEKM010000630.1:0-6951 GCA_963996645.1 uncultured Marinoscillum sp. | reverse complement strand
TGTCTCCAGCATCGAGTTTGTATCCATCCACTCCATAATCTTTCTGGAGTCTATTTAGTTCTGCTTCAAACCATTTTACAGCACCTGGATTGGTAAAATCAAGTACTGCACTGGCCCCATTCCACCATCTAACAAGCAATGGTAGATCACCTTTTTCGGTTTTAATAAAATACCCTTTTGCAGCAAGTTCGCGATAGACATCAGAGTCTGGGCTTACGAATGGACACACCCATAGCATGACTTTGAAACCCATTTGGTGTAGGCTGTCCATCATGATTTTAGGCGATTTGAATCGGCCAGGATGGAAATTCCATTTCCCATAATCTTCCTGCCAGTTGTCATCGATCATCAGTACCCCAGGAGGAAGTCCATTATCAATGATGGATTTTGCATAGTTTAATATGTCTTTTTGATTCTGATTGTAAACAAGCTCTATCCAGGTGTTGTATTGCGGTTTTTCAAATAATAATTGATCTGGTTGTTTGCCAGAAGGAGGAAAATAAGAGCTGGATGCTAACATAAAGGCATCTTTGAGTGTATTGCCCTCTTGAATAACCTCAATGGCTGATCCGAATGATTTAACGATCAGGGAATTACTTTTTACTTCAATAGCAATGGGTGATTCAGACCAAACGACTCTTCCCTTATTGGATAGAAGTAAAGGTTGTGCCTGATTTCCTTTATTATTTCCATATAGATTAATAGCGTAATCTTTTTGTAATGGCATAATATGGCCATCCCATATGGTGCCGCTCCACCATTTTTCATCCTCCTGGAAAATGACTTCTTGTTGTTGAGTCACTTTTTGGCCAAGGCTGATGGAAGTAATGGAGCATAAAAATATGACCCCTAATACCCGTATTATTGGTAGACGATAATCTAAAAACATGTGAAAAGCTATTTATATATGGAAAGGAAAAATATGGTTTTTTCAAATATAAGTAGCTATACGAAATATAAATATCTTTCGAAAGATTTCTTTATCCTCTAAGTTGGTGCGTGCCCAGTATTTATATTCATTTCTGATAGAGTCATTCCTCCTTTAATACCAAAGTCCAAAGTGCGAATTGGGAATGGAATAGTAATCTCATTTTCATCAAACGCTTTCTTAATGGCTTTGATCGCCTTTGATCTCATATGTAAGAAGCCTGGGTTGTCTGGATAGTCAATCCAAAACTTGATTTCAAAGTTGATGGAGCTATCACCAAATTCCGTATAAGTAAAGATCATGTCTTCATGACGGATCACTCCCTCCAGATCTTTTAGTGTTTTTATGACAAGGTCTTCTACTTTTTGCAAATCATCGGCATACGAGACTCCAACAGCAAGGTCTATTCTTCTTTGCCCTAGAATGGTAAAATTTTGAATTGGACTCTGCAGCACATCTTTATTAGGAATGTACACTTCTTGTCCTTGAAATGTTTTGATTACAGTTACTCTCAAGTTTGTTCGGGTAACTGTTCCCATGTAGTCACTGATTTTTACTATGTGACCAATGTGAAACGGTGTGCGGAAAGCTAAAATGATCCCTGAAACGAAGTTGGCAGCAATATCCTGAAAGGCAAAACCAAGTGCTAAACCAACAACCCCAACCCCAGCTAACAATGAGGTGACCGCTTTGTCGAGTTGGAGAACTTCTAAAATGATAAATAGTCCCGTCCCAAGAACTACATAATAGACAATGGTACCAAAAAGGTTTTCGAGTGCTCTGTTGGTAGATGATCTTCTAAATAGTCTCAGAAAAACTTTCTGAATGGCTTTAGCAGAGATGAGAAAAATAATGAATAGAACCACTGCCACTGCCATATTGGGTAGCATTGAGAGAAATGTATCCCACCACGTTTCAACTTTCGTGGTGATTTTTTCGATAGGTTCTTTCATTTCGGTGGTTAAAGAGTCAGCGGCCTGCTTGATCTTATCACCGGTTTTTTGCGGATCATTCATATTATGAACAACATGCAAATTGAATTTCTGTTTTGAAAAAATCAGAACAGGATTACTCGGTACTTAGAAGATAGAGTAAAATGCCAAAGTTTTTGATTCCATTGTTAGAGAACTGGTTTCTGAATTGGAATACTCGCTATTTATTAATTTTAGGCCGTTTTTGGATGCTTTTACACTAATTACCATCATCAAAAAAGTGACAAGAGTTATAACGAAAAGCTGTATTCTTATTCTTGCAGCGAGTTTATAGCTTGCTCTACTTCTTCTGCTAGTTTGACTACTTTTCATGAAGTAAAGTTGCTGTATTTGTCAGGTTCAGATTAGAGGGAAATAACCAAATTAGAAATTGCGTTATTCACTTAGAGACACACTTAATGCATCACGCAATTCCCTTGCTATTTAGTTTTCTCTACTCCCCTTGTACATCTCGTATTTTTGGAATTTACATTCCAATGATCCGTTGAATAGAACAAGTTTCTTAGATGCTCTCAGCTTTAAGTGTTTAAAAGCTTCCATGTTGCTACTTAATATCCAGGCATCAAAACCATCAAAATTGTTTTTCAATACATCACTTATGGTTTTGTAGAACTCATTGGTGTTGGTCCTGCCAATTCGTTCTCCATATGGTGGATTACATACAATCATCCCGTTTGGAGTTTTAGGACGGTGATCTTCAAAAGCGATTCGTTGGATATTGACCACATCCTTCAATCTGAATTTTCTTAAGCTTTTGTTGGCAGCTAAAACAGTATTGCCATCTATATCTCCACCAGAAATATCTAATTGGGTTTTTCTCACTCCAGCACGACCTTCTGCAACCACTCTGTTCCATACGGTTGGTTGGTAGTTGCTCCAGTTTTTGAAGCCAAAGTCAGATCTATGTATTTGAGGAGGTATGTTTTGACCCATCATAGCGGCTTCTATCAGGATGGTTCCTGTTCCACACATAGGGTCGATCAAAGGAATATTTTTGTTCCAACCTGCCAATTTTAACAATCCTGCGCCCAGTACTTCATTCAAAGGGGCCTCGTGTCCTGGTTCTCGATATCCTCTTCGATTCAGCGTATCACCAGAACTATCCAGTGATATGGTAAACTGATCTTTGAAAGCATACAAGTCAAATTGGATGTCGGGGTTTTTAATGTCTACCGATGGACGTCTTCCGAACTTATTACGAAATTGATCTACTATAGCATCTTTCGTTTTTAAAGCCGCATATTTCGAATGCTTAAAGAACTCAGAAAATACGGTATTATCTATAGCAAAAGTCTGTTCCATTTTCAGGTACTTGGACCAATCATGCTTCATCACCTGATCATAAAGCTGCTGCTCATTTCTCGCCTGAAAATTATAAACGGGCACTAATACTTTAAGTGCTAATCGAAGATTGTAATTGGCTTTGTATAAAAACTCTAAATCTCCTTCACATGCCACAGATCTTTTATGAATCTGTACATCCTTTCCTCCTAAATTTTTTACTTCTTCAGCTAATAGCTCTTCTAATCCGAAGAAGGTTTTTATATGAATTTTCAATGTTTTTCGTTTTTATTCCAGGCTTTTACTCCAGCATCAATACGCAAAGCTAAATCATTCTTGGCAGGTGGAATAGGGCAAGAGTATCTTCCGCTATATGCGCAGTATGGATTATAGGCTTTATTGAAGTCCAGAACAATTACATCTCCCTTGGGGATTCTGAGATCAAGGTATCTACCTCCACCATAAGTTTCGAATCCATTGGTCAGATCGGTGAAGGGTGCAAATAGATAATCCTTATATTCTTCCTCTTCTCGAACTTCCAGATTTTGGTAGATAGGAAACTCAAATTTCTGGCCCTCTATTTCAAATCGTGCAATTCCATATTGAACATAAACTGGGAGTCGATCAGTAGTTGTAGGAATGGTGAATGGTTTTTGAAATGGTGTGTATTCAAACGATGCTTTAATTCTCCATTCTTCATTGATGGGGAAGAACTCTAAAGATTCGAACTTTTTAAAGTCTTTTTTCTCTAAGGGAGATTCTTCAGGATCGGCGAACTCTTGATTTAATTCCTTTTGCCAATCTTTAATTTCTTCGTCATGAGATTGTTGTGCAAACAAAACGGCACTGACTGATAACGTAACTAATGATATAACTGCCTTTAGCATAATTGTAGAAATTGATATTTGGATCTTTAAAAATCCATTAGATTTACCCTAATCCTCTGAGGATTATAGACCAAAGAAAGTATAAACATGAGCAAACTCACCTCATTTCTCACAATAGTTCTGCTATTGTCTCTGACTTTTTCAACTCAAGCGCAGGATAAGGGAATTCAATTTGTTGATATGGAATGGGAGGAGGTCCTTGAGAAGTCCAAATCTGAAAACAAACTGATATTTATAGCTGGTTTTGTTGAATGGAGTGAACCTTGTGCTGTATTGCGAGAATACACACTTTCGGATAAAGAAGTCGGAGAGTACTATAATCAGAAATTCATCAATGTACTGGTGGATATGGAAGATTATCTTGGCTTACAGCTGGCTGATTTATATGAAGTTCAGTCCTATCCCGTTTTTCTTTTTCTGGATGCTGAGGGAAATATGGTTCATCGAGGTTGTGGAGCCGTAGATGCAGCGGACTTTTTAACAATGGGGGAAGTTGCATTAAGTGATCATAATCTGTCAGTGATGCAACAGAAGTTTGAAACCGGTGAGCGTTCAGTCAACTTTTTGGTAGAATACTCCTATGCTCTGGAATATGCGTGTGTTGATAAGACCGAATTAGTTGATACGTTCTTTGAGGGTACCGATCAGAAGGACTGGATGACAGAAGAGTCCTGGACCATGATCAATTTGAATGTGTCTGACCCATACAGCAAGCAGATTCAGTACTTGATGGCCTATCATGACATGTTCTCAATGAAGTATGGCAAGGATACTGTTGATGCAAAAATTTTCAACGTAATGTTGGATCAGCTTATCGCGATTTATGAAGGCGAAGATCTGACCTTATTTGCAACTCAGGCTTTGCGTCGAATGATATCGGAAGTGGAGTTTTCTGATAAAGCAAAACTGGTGAGTCTGGCTGATTTGAAAGTGAATGACCTCAAAGAAAACTGGTCTGAATATGCTGAAAATGCAATCACTGTAGTCGAAGAGCAAGAAGTTACCGATCCAGATCAATTGAATGAGTTCAGTTGGAAATTTTATCTGTTTATCGCCGATGTATCACAGTTGGAGACAGCTGCTAAGTGGATGAGAGGTGTTATTCAGGATTACCCTGATGCCACTTATTATGATACCTATGCATCGTTGAAATATAAACTAGGGGAACAAAAGGAAGCTGTAAAATACGGTCAACTAGCTTTGCAGGCAGCAGAACTGGAAGGAGAGGATGTGATGCACTATAAGGCACAGCTTGATCTATTTAAAGCTGGTAAGTAGTTACATTTCCAGTTTCATAATCAAATCTGTCTGAGCATCATCACCCAACTGAAAGACATGGGTTCCTATGGACTTGAATCCCAACTTTTCATAAAAAGCGATGGCTTTTTCGTTTTTCTCCCAAACACCGAGCCATATATAGTCCAGGTTTTTTGATGAGGCCTGAGCTTTGGCATGCTCTATCATTTTACGACCAAGACCCTGTCCTTTTAGGCTGTCGGTAACATAGACCCGTTCCAGTTCGAGAGAGTTTGGAAGGTTTTCCTCTGTTTGGGCGTCACCAATATTTGACTTGTAGTATCCTATGATTTTATTACCCAGAATGATGACATAAAAGTCTGATTCGGGATCTAAAAATTCATATTGGAAAGACTTATAGGAGAAGGTTGTCTTGAGATAATCTCTCATATTCTCCTCCGTATTCATGTGCCCATAAGTGAGTAAAAAATTATCTCTGGCGAACTCCAGAAGTTCATCGAGATGCTCAACTGTTGCTTTTACTATTTCCATTGTTCCGTTCCCAACGATTTTGTTCGTTTTTCATTCGATTAACGAATTTAGATGGAAGTTTGGTGCTTACTTCCATCTCTGCTAAAGTAACAGGATGGGCGAAAACTAACCTTACCGCTGATAAAAATAGTCCCTTCTTTTTGATGGTTTGTTCGGCATAAATAGGGTCACCATAAATTGGGAAGCCAGCTTCGCTACAATGGATTCTGAGCTGGTGTGTTCTACCTGTTTTTGGCAATAGCTCTAGTAATGTGAGGTACTCGTTTTTCAGAGATCGCACTTCTTGTATCTTTTTGAAAGTGGTGATGGCTGGTTTTCCTGAAATAACAGACTTCCAATGTCCTTCATCTGGAGTCCTGCCCATCACTAGTGCATTATAGGTCTTCTGTACTTTGCCTTTTTCGAATAATTGCCCAAGTTGGAATAAGCTCTTACTTGATTTAGCTGCGACCACAAGTCCTGATGTTAAACTATCCAGACGATGTACTGGTCTTGGAGAATAAAGGTTGGTTTCCGAAAAGTTAAGAGGATGCGAATAAGCCAATGCTGCTTCCAATGTTCTGAAGTAGTTTCCACTTGTTGGTAAGCCTGGTGGTTTGTTAGCGATTAAGAAATGTTCATCCTCAAATATTATTTCGATTTCCAGAGGATAAGGTTTTACTCTGGATTTGGTAGAGAAATATCCGATGCGATCACCTGAAGAAGGGATCTTTGCTGTGCTGCAAGATTGATCATTAACCCTTATTCGGCCAGCTTTAATGGCTTTTTGTATACTGTTTTTGGTAGGGAGCTGATGGAAAATACCCAGTAGGTAATCAGCTAATCTTGAGGTATTATTATCGGAAACAATATGTTCAGCAACTTTCTGCAATGGCCCTTTTGCCTCCAAAGGTAATGAATCCTATGTGGGTGAGTGTTTGCTTTACTTTTCGAACATCGTTTGATTGAAACTCTCGGATTCTCCTTTTGGAATAGATAAAGACGACCAGTCAATCCCTTTCTGCATTTTACCCAAGAAGATTATTTGACCTACATGAAGTGCGTAATGAGCAAGTTGCCGTTGAATTGCTTCCAT
>CAXEKM010000629.1:0-4735 GCA_963996645.1 uncultured Marinoscillum sp. | reverse complement strand
TTCACATGAGTGACGCATTAGTTTCAATGAGTCAATCTGATCTTCTCTTGGGTTTTCTTCCAGGAGGTAGTCAATAGTTCCGCTAAGTCCGTTCATTGGTGTGCGGATTTCATGACTCATGGTGGAAAGGAAGTCTGCCTTGCTTTTGGATGCTTGCTCTGCCTTTTCTTTGGCATTCATCAATTCATCTTCATAGCGTTTCCTATCTGAGATATCTCTTATAAACGAGGTGAAAATGACATCTCCATCCACTTTGTTGGCCACAATAGATAGCTCCAAAGGAACAAACTCACCATGTTTGGTTATTCCAACGTCTTCTATTCGTCTATTGAGAAACTTATGACGACCTACCTTTAGATAATAGTTTAGTCCTCTTTCATGCTCCTCACGTTTGTTTTCTGGTACAATGCATTCTGCTAAGGATTTACCAATAACTTCTTCGGATTTCCACTTGAAGATGGTTTCCGCTTGATTGTTCCAAAAGGTGATTCGACCGCTACTGTCCATCAGGACCACTGCATCCATCGCATTTTCAATGATGCGATTCAGGCGATCTACGTTTTCCTCATTGGCCCTTTGGATTTTTTCCTTCGCTTCAATCTCACTAAGCAGTCTTGCATTGGCTTCTTCCAGTTTACTTGTCTTCTCAATAAGTACTGTCTCTATTTGCGTTCTACTAAGCATGCTGAGCTGCTGCTCTGTTAGTGCAGACTCTGGTAGAATAGAAACAATGAAGGAGAAGGAGGGAAGTAGTCCATAATTCTCAGCCAGTAATCCATAAGAAGCTTGAAACAACGATTTGGTTTGTTTCTCACCAATGATGTCTTTTAGTACTTCATATACTTGAGAGACTTCATATTTAATGGTTGATTGAAGGTCTGATTTTCCTAATTGATTTTCATCAACTAGATCAAATGCAAGGTCAATCTTGGAATGGTATTTCTGACAAGCCTCCAGGTTTTTTTCTGTAATGTCTGAAAATTCATTGCAGATATGATTCATGAGTAAGTGACTCATGGCATTTTCCTGCTGACTGGCAGGTTCAAAAATTAATTTGAATAACTCAGAATTGGCCAGAGCCGGATATTTGATCCGGAAGTGCCGTCGGTATAATTCCTTGAATTTGTTCGGATTGTCTGATCGTGTGCTCAAGGCACGTTCATGAAGTAGGTATAGTCCTGGTAGATACTTCCAGCGTTCATCATCCTGTCTACTGATGATTAGTTGGAATTTGCTCTCCAGATTTTCTCCCCAGTAGACTTCTTTTCTAAGTTGATCAAACTCAACTAGAAAACTTACCACTTCTGAATGGACGTTCTCTCTAGGTTTTTCTTCCTGACCTAGAAGTTTTGAAATTAGGTTTTTCAATGGTTGCTTTTATACTCTTCCTACATACTATGAATATTGGTTATCATTTTAAGGGCGGCGGTACGGTTAAAAGTGTGAATTATTCATAGACGATGGAAAACGGTTGGTTTGTGATATGGAAATATAGTAGAATTCTTAACAATAAGGCAATATCTAGGAGTGAGCGAGCAATCTTCTATGGTAATTGACCTGTCCTAGGTGATAATTGAGATGTCCTTGTAAGTGAATTAAGAATTTTATTGTGCTAATCGGCTCTCCAAAGACTTCTAGTGGGTAAGTGGTTTCTAGAGATTCATCGTCTATATGGCTTAAAACGGATTTAATGCTTTCTATCGTGCTGTTGACTGAATGAATCAATTGACTGACCGGCACATTTCGATCATTAAATTCAGCTTCACGATCTCTTACATATCCAGAGTCTCCAAGGACGGCTCCAATGAAGTGCTGGAGATTTCCAACGAGGTGCAATGTCAATGTTCCTGCCGAGTTATTAATACCTTCTGGAAGTAGCCAAATTTGATATTCAGATGGATATTGTTCCAATTCTTTGACCAGGCGATTTAAGTCTCGTAGAAATAATTCCGATAGAGCAGATGTTATCATAGTGGTAACGTTGTTTGAAATAAAAAAAGCCGCACGAGGCGGCTTTTAGATTATCCAATTGCTTGTTTTAAATCTTCAATTAAGTCCTCGGCATCTTCAATGCCAACTGACAATCTAATTAGCGAATCTGTTAATCCCGCTTCGAGGCGTTGCTCTTTCGGGATGCTTGCGTGTGTCATACTTGCTGGGTGTCCAGCAAGTGACTCTACACCACCAAGTGATTCTGCTAATGTGAATACTTTTAGTTGTTCCAAGACTTTGAATGCAGCATTTTGATTGTCATCTTTTAATATGAATGACAACATTCCTCCGAATCGCTTCATTTGTTTTTTAGCCACTTCGTGATTTGGATGCTCTTCGAAACCAGGCCAATAAACTTTATCCACTTTTGGATGGTCTTTCAAGAATCGAGCTACTTTCTCACCATTATCACAGTGACGATCCATTCGTACGTGTAGTGTTTTAATTCCTCTAAGTACCAGGAAACTATCTTGTGGTCCTGGGATAGCACCAGAAGAGTTCTGAATGAAACCAATCTGATCATCTATTTCCTTACTGCTTGTGCCTACAAACCCCATTACTACATCTGAGTGACCGGCTATGTATTTGGTAACAGAATGCATCACAATATCAGCGCCTAGATCTATTGGGTTTTGTAAGTATGGACTCGCAAAAGTGTTGTCAACTACCGTAAGGGCGTTGGCAGCTTTGGAAATCTTTACAATTGCTTCGATATCCACGATATTCATCATTGGATTGGTAGGTGTTTCTACCCATACCAATTTTGTTTGAGGAGTAATAGCACTTTTTACTGCCTCTAGGTCTTTCATGTCTACAAACTTGAATTTCAGTCCATAGCGCTCATAGATTTTTGTAAAGATTCGGTACGTGCCCCCGTAAAGATCATTGGTACTTACAATTTCATCACCCGGGCTGAACATCTTTAGGATAGCGTCCGTTGCTCCCATTCCTGAGCTGAAGCATCTCCCAAATTTTGCATTTTCTAATGCAGCTAAATTTGCCTCTAATGCTGAACGAGTAGGGTTTTGGGTTCTTGCATATTCATATCCCTTGTGTTTTCCAGGAGATTCCTGAGCAAAGGTAGATGTCTGATAGATTGGAGTCATAATTGCTCCAGTAGAAGGATCCGGATGTTGTCCGGCGTGGATTGCTTTAGTACCGAATTTCATGTGTATAGTTTCTCTTTTATCGGTCACATGGAATTCACAAAAACATTCAACAACCGAACAATGTAAATTCAGTATCAAATGTCAATGCTTATTTCATGTAATGTTGTTTAAATCACGTTACGATTTGTAGTGAGGCAAAGTTAGTAGAATCAATGACTTTATATGGAAATGTCAATTGGATGACGTTGCTTTATCAGGAAAATGAACCTTTCACAATTATTAATTCCCAAATTGTAAAATTTAATTTACTAGTTGTCAGAAGTGCATTAGTTTTACAAAATCAATGAATGTTGTTCGCCAATACAACAAATCGTAATTTATTTCGTAGGGTATAAGAGATTAGAAATGTTTTAAACATTAAAGATAATCTATGAAGTTGTGCAGTCAATTTTTTTGAATTAGGTTAACATTGGTTTAAACAATTTTGTAGGTGACATCCCGCTTAGGCGGGATGTTTTTTTTGATGCCTTTCACACTTAATTAATATTTCTGATTTTGGTTGAATACCTGATCTTCTTCTTTGTTCCCTCACCAAAATTGTAGAATTTGGCATCAGGCTTCTCAAAACGCAATTGTTTGAAACGTATTCAGGATTTTTTAATGTTCATTTTGATTGGGTGGTGTTTGACTACTTCGGCACAATCTGATGAAGATTTCCAGCAAATACGGCACTTAGTAAAGCAAAATCCAGATTCTGCTATCGGGTATGTTGAGGGTATACAACATGGGTTAAATAACAACAAACGCCTGCAGTTGTACCTTTATCTTATCGAAGTTTTAAGAAATGAAGGAGAGTTAGATTCTATAGATGACTTCTTGAACCAACTTCAAACTGAATGGGAGAGTTATGCCGATTCTTCGAGGTTTAAACTATTCAGTGCGAGGTATACCTACTTTTTTAGACAACAGGAGTTTGATTCTGCTTTTGTCATAGCAGATCAGATGCTCCAATATGCTCAGCAGGTAGATGATGACTATTCTATTTTTGATGCCTACATAAACCTTGGTGAGGTTCATGAACATGCTGGTTTATATACGGAAGGGTTATCCTATTTTCAAGAAGCATTAAAAATTGCAGAAGAAATAAACGATGCTTCTTTGAAAGGAAGAGTTTATATCAAATTAGGAGTCCTCTATAGTTCAATTGAAAACAGTGATTTAGCGCTTGATTACAACAAGTTGGCTTACAATATCTTCTCAAAAGAAGGCTCTTCAGTTAGACTGATTCAAATAGATAATAACATAGGGCTTGCTTATTCTTATCTTGATGAGTTTGACAGTGCGGAATATTACTACAAGCGAGGTTTGAGTTTAGCAAGACTACTGGATTCCAATTTTGGAATGGCTATTACGCGATTAAACCTGGGTATGAATAGTGAGCATAGTGGAGATTATCAAGAAGCGATGGCTTATCTCGACAGTGCTCGTGATTTTTTTACAGCAACGAATGATGTGTATGGTCAGGTGCTTTACTATATGAACTATTCTCGATGCCTTACAGATATTGGAAAGACAAAAGAAGCGATAGAGTTAGCAGAAAAGGGACTAAAACTTGCAGAGGAGCAAAATATACT